>JANXRI010000437.1 GCA_025353085.1 Betaproteobacteria bacterium | reverse complement strand
CGAAGAATTGCTCGAGTTCGTGCGCCAGGCCGATTACCTGACAGTCAACGATTACGAAGCGCAGTTGTTGCAGGATAAAACCGGCCAGACGCTCGACGCACTGTCAGCACATGTCAAGGCGCTCATCGTCACGCTTGGAGCCCAAGGCTCGTTGATCTACGCGGACGGGCGGCAGATTGAAATCCCCTGCGCGCGTCCTGAAGCGGTGGTCGATCCGACCGGTTGCGGCGACGCGTATCGCGCGGGGCTGTTGTACGGCATCGCCAACGGACTCGACTGGACAGTGACAGGGCGGCTGGCTTCACTGCTCGGCGCTTTAAAGATCGCGCAGCGCGGCGGGCAGAATCATCGTTTCACGCGTGACGAAGTTGGCGCGCGCTTCAAGCAGAACTTCGGCTCGACCCCCTGGTAAGCGCAACACCCTCCATGGGCAAGTGCCGGGCGGCGCGAATGAAATCCGCGTTACGCAATCAGCGTAGCGCGCAAACAGCCTGAGGTTCGCGATCCAAGTCACGCCATTGAGCAAGCGCGCGATTCGAATACTGCGGATAGCGGCGCACATCTTGCACGCAGTCGTTCTCGCCGCGACGGTGTTTCCGTTCGCGAGTTCGGCCCGGCGGCGTATTCACGTGCGCCGGTTTTCAAGGCAACTGCTGGCGATACTGGCGGTTCGCCTCACCGTCAGCGGAAATCCGCCGCGCGCCGGCGAGGCGCCGGCAATGCTGGTCGCCAATCACGTTTCATGGCTCGACATTTTCGCGATCAACGCCGCGCATGCGATGCGGTTTGTCGCGAAAGGCGAGATCCGGCGCTGGCCCCTGCTCGGCTGGTTGTGCGCCACCAGCGGGACGCTATTTATCGAACGCAGACAGCGCCGCCACACGCTCGATATCAATGCGCAGATCGCCGCGGGATTGCGCGAAGGCGATACCTTCGCGGTGTTTCCCGAAGGCGAGATTACGAGCGGCGATGTCGTGTTGCCTTTTCACGCGTCGTTGCTGCAGCCCGCGCTCATGTGCGATGCGCGACTTTTTCCGGTCGCGATTCGGTATACGCGCAGCGACGGCAGCCTGTGTCTCGAGGCCGACTACGCCGGCGACAAGACTATGCTCGATTCGCTGCGGCTGATTCTCAGTCAGCCGGTGATACACGTGCATCTGCAGTTTTTGCCGCCACTCGACTGCACCGACCGCCATCGGCGCGAACTCGCGGACGAGGCGGGGGCGCGAATAGCGGCTGCGCTCAACCTGCGCGCGCCACGGCGGCACACTGGAAAAGCGCTCGATCTTTAAGCCGGAATGCCGTCAGCGTGCGGCCCCATACGCAGCCGGTATCCAGGCACACGACGTTCGATTCGAGATACAACCCGAGTGCCGCCCAGTGACCGAAGATGATGGTCGTCGGGCGGTTGCGGCGGCGCGGCGTCTCGAACCAGGGCTTAAATCCGCGCGGTGGGTGGGTCGGCGCGCCTTTGTGCGTGAATTCCATGCGGCCGTCTGCTGTGCACAGGCGCAGGCGCGTTAGTACATTGATGATGACGCGCAGTCGATCGAAGCCGGTTAAATTTTCGCGCCAGCGATCGGGTTTGTTGCCATACAGGTGGCGCAGAAAATCGCCATAATCGGCGCGTCGCAACGCAGCTTCGACTTCACGGGCGAGGCTCATCGCTTTGGCGATCGACCATTGCGGCAAAACACCGGCGTGCACCATCGCATAGCGGCCGGCCACATGCATCAGCTTGCGGCGGCGCAGCCAATCGAGCAATTCTTCGCGGTCTGGCGCTTTGAGAATGGCGTGCAGCGTGTCGCCGCGATGCGGCTCGACGTGGCCTGCGGCGACCACCAGCAAATGCAAGTCGTGGTTGCCGAGCACGGTGATCGCGCGCGTGCCGAGACTTTTAACGAAGCGCAGCACAGCGAGCGATTTTGGCCCGCGGTTCACGAGGTCGCCGACCAGCCACAAGCGGTCGCGCGCAGGATCGAAATCGATTTTGTCGAGCAGCCGCCGTAAAGTCGAATAGCAGCCCTGGATATCGCCGATCGCGTAGGTCGCCATTATTTTTGTTTCAGGCCGGCCATGTCGTCCTCGCCTGCCGTCAGTGCGTGCGCGAGCAAGGCGGCAGTCAGGCGCGCGGCATTCTCCATCTCGCCTGGCGCCAGCTTGTCGCGCGTGTCGCCACGCGTAAGGATGTGCTTGATGTTGCAGTCAGGCCGGTCGAAGCCCGCGACCAGGCGCAGCGCCGGAATGCCATGCCGTGCAAAATTGTAATGATCGGAGTTGCCCATCAACGGCGCGTACGTCGCGACCGCCATCCCCGCGGCTGCCGCAGTCTCGCGCACAAAGGTTTCGAGGCGCGGGAATTCGCTCGTCAGCGCGGTCAGATGTGCGTCGCCGCCGACGGTGTCAAGATTGATATTGAGCGCAATGGCCGCGCGCGCGGACGCGGGCAGCCGATCAAGGTATTCGCGCGAACCCGCGAGCGCCCATTCCTCGGCGCTGAACAGGCACACGCGCAAACCGCGGCGGCACTTGGCGAGCAGCGGCGCGAACGCGCGCGCGACGGCGAGCACGACCGCTACGCCGGTCGCGTTATCGAGCGCGCTCTCGGCCAAGTCGTGGCCGTCGAGATGTGCGCTGAGTGCAATGCGCTCATTCGACAGGCCCGGCAGATCGAGCAGCACTACGCCAGTTTGCGCGGCGTAATCTTCACCTGCGACGCGCAGATGCACGCGAGCAAGCCCCGAGCCCTTTAGAGCGAGGCGCGCGGCGGATTCGAAATCGGTGGCGACCGCGGGAATGCCCACGCCGCCGCCGCGGCCCGAGGAACCCGCCAGCGGGCCCGCGTCCGGCAGCGGGTTGGCGATGATGAAGGCCGCCGCGCCGTGCTCCATCGCCCAGCCGTATTTGCGCCGCCGGTGTATATGCACGGCGGAAAACGGATATTCGTGGCGCACAAGTACGCAGCGGCCCGCTATCTCGCGCGCATGACGCGCGAAATCTTGCGGCGCGCCGCGTCCCAGGTCTACGACTTCAGCGCTGAGGCCGGCCGGCGCAGTGGATGCGGAGCCAAGCAAAGGATTGCATGCGAGTTGCATGCCGTCGGCGATAGCGAGTTCCGCAACGGAACAACGCCATCCAGCGTAGGCGACCTGCTCGACAGTCGCAGCCGCGTCGATGGCGGCGAGGCGCGCGCGCGCAAAGTTTATAGCGGCTGCTTCACCGGGCGTCCCGGCACGGCGGCCGCCGAAATCGCACAGCGCGGCGAAATCGCGCTGCATTTCGGCATCCGCGGCGAGCGCGGCGAGCGCCGCGGACAACAGTGTATCGGTCACGTTTCGGCGCAACCGCTTATTCGATCTTGATGCCTGCGTCTTTGACCACTTTGGCCCAGCGCCTGACATCGGTTTCGAGCAGTGCGCGGAACGCCTGCGGCGTGGTGGTGCGCGGTTCCACCGCGAGCACGGTGAAGCGTTCGCGCACGTCGGGCGAATTCACGGCGTTGACGATTTCACGGTGCAGCTTTTCAACCACGGGTTTGGGCACGCCGGCAGGCGCCATCACGCCCCACCAATGTTCGACTATCAGGCCGGAAACGCCGCTTTCCTCGAACGTCGCCACGTCGGGGAACGCGGCCAGGCGCTTCGCGCTGGTGACGCCGAGGATGCGCAAGCGGCCCGCTTGCGCGAACGGCGCCGCCGTTGCCATCGAGGTAAATGTCGCCGGAATCTGGCCGGCGACGACGTCGGTCAGCGCCGGTCCAGCCCCTTTGTACGGCACATGCGTCAGCTTGATGCCGGCATGACTTTGCAGCAGCTCCGCCATTAAATGCGTCGTCGCGCCGGTGCCGCCGGACGCAATAGACAGCTTGCCGGGCTGCGCTTTCGCGAGCGCGACGAATTCTTTGACGTTTTGCGCCTTGACCGAGGGGTTCACGAACAGAAACATCGGCGACACCCCGACAGTCGTGATGGGCGCGAAATCTTTAACCGGATCGTATGGCACCTTGGCGTAGATGCTCGGATTTATCGTGTGCGGCATATCCGAGAGGATGATCGTGTAACCATCAGCGTTCGCTTTCGCGGCGATGTCGGTGCCGACCATGCTGCCCGCGCCCGGCCGATTATCGACGACGAAAGTCTGACCGAGCGACGCGCTAAGCTTTTGCCCGAGCGTGCGCGCTAGCACGTCAGAACTGCCGCCCGGTGCATACGGCACGATGAAGCGCACAAATTTGACCGGATAATCCGGTGCGGTCGCTTGCGCTAAAACAGGCGATGCAGCGCAGGCAAGCAGCAGTATTCCGATTCGCCAACGGTGCAACGCAAGTGCGCCTGAGTGTCGAGGCGACGCGGGACCCGATATAAAAAACGCAGACGGGTCGGCACCTTGGAGGTCGCCGCCGGCGATGCTACTTAGCCTTGGCCTTCGCATCCGCAGCGGCCGGTGGTTTAGCGGCGGGTTCCTTGAAGTTCGCCCCTGACTGATTAGCCATGTAGGCTACCGCGCGCGCGATTTCCAGGTCGGGCACATCCGGATTGCCCCCGCGCGGCGGCATCTGGCGAATGCCCTTGATCGCGTTCTGCGTCAGGCGTTCCAAGCCTCCACCTAAGCGCGCAGCCCAGGCGGCTTTGTCGCCGACCTTAGGCGCATTAAGGGCGCCTGTCGCATGGCAGGCGCTGCAGACTGCATCGACGACTTCCTTGCCCGACTTCGCAACTTTGGGCGCATTCGGGTCGGTCACTTCAACCTGACCAATCGGTTTGAGGCGGGCCGCGACCGCTTCAGCCGATGACGCGCCCTGGCTTTCTTTACGCGAGCTCAAACCCGTGGTCAGCAACTGCGAGAACATAACGATCAGGATGATGGGCACCAGAAACGAAAGCAGGATGACGGTAATCAACTGTTTCGGCGTCTTGATCGGCGATGAATGCTCGTTGGCGTGAACTTCGCTCATGAAAAAATTCCCTGCTGCAACGTGTTGGAAAGGCGCACATTATAACGGCAATGGCCGCGCATCGTAAAACGCGGGAAGGCCTCGGCGGTTGGACGCTACTGGGGAAAACCGCTATGCTTGGCCCTCTGTGTGCACCTGTGGTGCATCTCATGCAGCGCCCGTAGCTCAGCTGGATAGAGTGTCGGCCTCCGAAGCCGAAGGTCGCCCGTTCGAATCGGGCCGGGCGCGCCAAAATTTCCTGTCGATCAATGCACATAAT
>JANXRI010000043.1 GCA_025353085.1 Betaproteobacteria bacterium | reverse complement strand
AGTCGACCTGCACGGAGTGATCCATGATCAGGTGGGCCGGGCACAGCGGCTCGATGATGGAGGGGTCTTTGCCTTGCGCTTTAGCGGCTTCGCGCATCGCGGCGAAATCCACGACCAGCGGCACGCCGGTCATGTCCTGCAGCAGCACGCGCGCGACAACGATCGGCACTTCCTGGCAGCGCGCGCCCTTGGGTTTCCAGTTGGCGAGATTCTTTAAATGCGTTTCGGTAATTTTCTTGCCATCGAAGTTGCGCAGCGCGGATTCGAGCACGACGCGCAGGCTGACCGGCAGGCGCGAGACTTTGGCGAACCCGGCCGTCTCGAGCGCCGGCAGCGAATAGTACTTGCCGGACTTGCCCGCGCCGAAGTTGAATTCCTGCAGCGAATTGTAGAGATTGTGAGTCATGAACAGCACTCCCGAAAAAGGCTCAGCGGAGGTGTGATCGAAGGTGCTCAGCGGAGCCGTGATTGATGCGCGACGAGAATTGCCGGGCAGGCCTGACGCCGGTTTTCTGCAACAGGGTCGGAGTGCGCGGATACAACCGGATCAATTTGAAGAGCGAGTAAAATTACACTTTGATTCTACCTGCACGGCGCTTTTGGTGTAAAGGCGCGAGCTTATCGCACAGGCTTTGAGGCGCGCCCTTTTTTCAGGCGTTTTTACACTGGTGGTAGCGATTCGAACCGCGAATTGCGCATGCTATTATCGCGGCTCACGCAAAAACGTCCATTACAACAGTGCGGTCAGTCGGCGACGCACGCATCCGATCAGAGGGAGCGCACGCGAGTGCCCAAAACAGCAGACATCATCGCCGCCGCTTTATATGAAGACGGCGTTCGCTATGCGTTCGGTATTCCAGGCGGCGAAGTGCTCGAACTGCTTGAAGCGTTTCGCAAAGCCGGTATTAAATTCATTCTTACCAAGCAGGAGTTGGGCGCCGGCATTATGGCCGACGCGACTTATCAGCTCACGGGCAAGCCGGGCGTGCTCGTCGCAACATTAGGCCCTGGCATCACGAATACGACGACTGCAGTGGCCCAGGCCTTGCTCGATCGCTCCGCGCTCATCGTGATTACCGGCGAGATCGCGACCAGCCTCAAATCTATTTATACGCATCAGCTCATCGACCAGGAATCGTTGCTGCGGCCGCTCGTCAAGTGGACGACGACCATCGCCGCCAAAAATGCATTCGACCAGGTGCGCAAGGGTTTGGCCATCGCGCGCCAGGCGATGCCCGGTCCGGTGCACTTCAACGTGCCAACCGATGTCGCAACCGCTGAGCAGGTGGAGTCGCGGCGGTTTGCACCCATTCCCGTACGGACGCTGCCGCGACGCGAAGACCGCGCACCGGTTGAAGCATTACTGAAGAAAGCGCGGCGCCCGCTTGCACTCGTCGGTCTGGGCGTGCAGACCGAAGGCGCAGAACGCGAACTGAAACGCTTCATCGAAGCCTGGCGCATTCCTTTTATTGCAACTTACAAAGCGAAAGGCGTGGTGCCCGAAGATCATCCGCTGTGTGCCGGCGCGACGGGTTTGAGCCCGGTGGTCGATAAAATTCACATGGCGCACGTACGTGAAGCCGACTTGATTCTCACGGTGGGATTCGACCCGGTCGAATTGCGGGCCGACTGGATTGCGCCATGGGACGAGAAAAAGGCCACCGTCAATATCGATCTCGTGCCCAACACGCATCATGTATTTCGCAGCAGCTACGAATATGCGGGCAGCATCGCGGGCTGCCTGCATTCACTGACCCAAGCTGCGCCGAAGCGCTTGCCATCGCGCTGGCTCGACGCCGATCTCGACCGTTATCGCCGGACGATTCAGAACGCGCTTGAGAGCAATCCGCCGAAGGGCCTCGGGCCGTATCAGGTCGCCCTCGCACTGCGCGAAGTTTTTCCACGCGACACTATCGCGACGATCGATACGGGTTCCCATCGCATTTTGATTAATCATGTGTGGCAGTCGTTCGAGCCGCGCCGGCTGCTGCAATCGAACGGCCTGGGCACTATGGGGTACGCGTTGCCTTCGGCGATTGCCGCCAAACTCATGTTTCCAAAGCGTCCGGTGCTCGCAATGATGGGCGAGGCCGGGCTCGACATGGTGATCGGAGAAATGGCGCTGCTGGCACAGCACAAACTGGCGTTGACGCTAGTGGTGTTCCGCGACGACACGCTATCGCTTATCAAGTTGAAACAAGAGCGCATGAAGCTGCCCGAAACCGGTGTGACTATGGGCAGTCCCGATTACGTGATGGTGGCAGAGGCATATGGTGGCAACGGCTTCGTCGTCAATAACGTGGCCGAGATCAGGAAGGCCGCGCACGTCGCGTTGAACAGCAAGCGCTTTACGCTGATCGAAGCGAGGATTAACCCGGCCGAATACAAGCACCAGATGTGATGACGACATGATGATCGATCGCATCATTGGTGCAGCGGCGTTGTTACTGGCAGCGGTTTATTTATATGCGACGGCGCAGATCCCGACGCTCGAAATCGGCGATCCGCTCGGACCGAAAGCCTTCCCGATATTGTTGGGTATCGTGCTGATCGCCGCCGCCATTTTGCTTTTTAGCGAGACGTTGAAAGCGGATCCCGTAACAGTTGAAAAACCACCGGCCGAAAGCCGGCGCCATTTATGGCTGATCGGCGGCGTGACCGCCTGGACCGCACTGTATTTCGGCTTATTCGACCGCGCGGGCTATCTCGTCGCGACGGTGGTGTACTTGCTCGCGATGACGGCGGTATTCAACCCCGGCAAATGGGTGGCCAATGTGCTGACCACGGTATTGTGGGCGGTGGGCAGCTATGTCTTGTTCGTCAAGATACTTGGCGTGTCGCTGCCGGCCGGCCTGCTCAGCTTCTAGTGAGCGTTTCATCATGGATGACAGATTGAACGCTCAATCCCCCCCGGCCCTCTCCCAAAAGGCGAGGGTGAGAATGGCACTAATTCGCTGTCGCGAATTAGTGAAAGATCAATAGGACGACATGGATACGCTCGGTCACATACTCAACGGTTTCAACGTCGCGTTAATGCCAATCAACCTGTGGTACACGTTCCTCGGTTGTTTCATGGGCACTATAATCGGCATCCTGCCGGGCATCGGGCCCGCTGCCGGCATCGGTCTGCTGATCCCGATCACCTTCGGCATGGATCCCACGTCCGCGCTGATTATGATGGCCGGCATTTATTACGGCGCGATGTACGGCGGCTCGACGACCTCGATCCTGATCAATACGCCGGGCGAGGCTTCGTCGGTGATGACTGCGCTCGACGGTTATCAGATGGCGAAGAATGGCCGGGCAGGAGCGGCCCTCGCAGTGTCGGCCATTGGTTCATTCCTCGCCGGCACCTTCGGCGTCGTTGCGTTGACCTTGCTGGCGGTGCCGCTCGCGGCAATCGCGCTCAAGTTCGGTCCGGCGGAATATTTTTGCCTGATGCTGTTCGCGCTCGCGGCCGTGTCGTCGTTGACCGGCAAATCGGCGGCGAAGGGCGTCGTTTCGACCGTGCTTGGTTTGATGGTGGCGACGATCGGCATCGATCTGCAAAGCGGCCAGCCGCGTTATACGATGGGCGTGCCCGAACTTCAGGATGGCGTCGGCTTTCTCGTCGTCGTAGTCGGCATGTTTGCAATCGGGGAAGTGTTCAGCAATCTCGAGGAGCATATCAAGGGCAAGGCCGAAATCATCCGGCTCTCCGGCAAGTTGTGGCTCACGCGCGAGGAATGGCGCCGCTCCGTCATGCCGATTATTCGCGGCGGCCTGATCGGATTTTTCAAAGGTGTACTGCCGGGCGCGGGCGCGACGATTGCGACCATGTTGTCTTATACGGTGGAAAAACACGTGTCGAAGACGCCCGAAAAATTCGGCACCGGCATGATCGAGGGCGTTGCGGGGCCAGAAGCCGCGAACAATGCCGCGACGTGCGGCGCGATGGTGCCATTGCTTACGCTCGGCATTCCGGGCTCGGGCGCGACAGCGGTTTTGATGGGCGCGTTTATCATGTATGGGATTCAGCCCGGCCCGCTGCTGTTTGAAAAGCGACCGGACCTCGTGTGGGGCCTGGTCGACAGTATGTATATCGGCAACATCATGCTGCTGATATTGAATCTTCCGCTGATCGGTCTGTTCGTGCGCATACTTTATATCCCGACTGGCATTCTGCTGTCATTGATACTTGCGATCTCCGCGATCGGCGTGTATTCGATCAACGGCAATACGCTCGAACTGCAAATGGCGTTGATGTTTGGCGTCGTCGGTTACCTGTTCCGGAAAATCGATATTCCGCTCGCGCCGATGGTATTGGCTCTCGTGCTCGGCGGTATCATGGAGCAGTCGTTCCGCCAGGCGATGACGATATCGGGCGCCGATCCGCGCGTGTTCGTCGGCAGCGTAATTTGCGTTACGCTATTGATACTCACGGTGGTGATGGTTTTGCTGCCGGTGGTGCTGCCGCGATTGCGCGCGTTGAAGGCCGGCCCCGAGGATCTCGATTCTTAGATTACGGTATGGCGCGCTCGTTTTGAAAGATCAATAATGCATCGTATCACTTTGATTCCGGGCGATGGCATCGGCCCCGAGGTCACCGCGTCGGCGCGCGAAATCGTCACCGCCGCCGGCGCCGCCGTCGAGTGGGAAGTCGCCGAAGCGGGCATGCGCGCGAGAGAAAAAACCGGCCGTCCGCTGGCGGAATCAGTGATCGAATCGATCCGCAATAACAAGCTGGCGCTGAAAGGGCCTACTCAAACGCCATTCGGCGACCCGTATCCTGTAACCGTCGGCGACCGCGTTTACCCGAGCGTCGCTATCGGTCTGCGCAAGGAGCTTGGCTTTTATGCCGCCGTGCGTCCCATCAAGAATTATCCCGGCGTCAAATCGCGTTTTGAGAACGTCGATTTCATCATCTTCCGCGAAAATTCAGAAGACCTTTACATGGGTATCGAGCGCATGGTCGACGCGGATACCGCAGAGGCGATCAAGCGCATCACGCGTGGCGCGTCCGAGCGCATCGCGCGATTCGCGTTCGAATACCTGAAGAAGCTTGGCCGCAAGCGGCTCACGGTCGTGCACAAAGCCAACGTCCTCAAAATGACCGACGGCCTCTTCCTGAAGGTGGCGCAGGATGTCGCGCGCGACTACCCCGACATGGAACTCGACAACCGTGTGATCGACGCGCTCTGCATGGAACTCGTGATCAAGCCCGAAACTTTCGACGGCCTGCTGCTGCAGAATTTATACGGCGACATCGTCTCCGACCTCGGCGCGGGACTCATTGGCGGTCTGGGTGTCGCGCCCGGCGCGAACATCGGCACTGACTGCGCAATGTTTGAAGCGGTGCACGGCAGCGCGCCCGATATCGCGGGCAAGGATCTCGCCAACCCGATGTCCCTCATCCTGTCGGCGCTGATGCTGTTACGCTATATCGGCGAAAATGCAGCGGCCCAGCGCATCGACCGCGCATTATCGGCGGTGCTCAGTGAAAAGACGCACGTCACGCGCGATCTTGGCGGAACCGCCGGCACACGCGCAATGACCCAAGCTATCGTGGCCCAACTTAAATAGAGAGCAAAAGCATGAGTAGCGGAAAACGCATAGTAGTCGTGGGCGCCGGCGCAATCGGTGGATACACCGGTGCATTGATGGCGCGCGGCGGCGAGGACGTGACACTCGTCGATCCGTGGCCCGAGCACGTCGAATACATCCGCGCGCATGGCATGCAGTTGACGGGGTTGACAGCCGCTGAGACTCATTCGATCAAGGTCTCGGCGCGCCATATCAGCGACGTTCAGGAGTTTACGCGCGAGCGGCCGGTCGACATTGCATTCATCAGCGTCAAATCATATGACACCGAATGGGCGACGCATTTGATCAAGCCGTACCTTGCGCCCGGCGGCTATGTGGTGTCGCTGCAAAATTGCATCAACGAAGAGCGCATCGCGGCGATCGTCGGCTGGGGCAAAGTTCTCGGCACCATCGTGAGCCTGCTGGCCTCCGAGTGTTATGCGCCCGGACACGTGAAGCGGACAATGCCGATGGGCGGCGACCATTACACGACCTATCGCGTCGGCGAAGTGCATGGCCGCGTCACGCCGCGCGCCGCCGAAGTGGCGGCAATCCTCAAGCATGCCGACAGCTCGAAAGTGACGACCAATCTGTGGGGCGAGCGCTGGTCCAAACTCGTGATCAATTCGATGCGCAACGGGCTCTCTGCTGCGACCGGCTTGTCAGGCAACGAGCGCGATCTGAATGAAGGACCGCGCGACGTATCCATTCGCCTGGGCGGCCAGGCGGTGCGCGTCGGTCAGGCGCTCGGCTTCCATCTCGAGAAATTGCAGGTGATGGACGCCGAAACGCTCGCGCGCGCGGGCGAGGGCAGCATGGATGCGAAAGCCGAGATTGTGGATCAGTTGATTCAGCTGTCGAAAACCCGCTCGGAAGAGCAGCGCCCCTCGATGGCGCAGGATATTTTTAAAGGGCGTCGCACCGAAACGGACTTCATCAATGGTTTCGTCGCGGCCAGAGGGGTAGAGATCGGGGTGCCCGCGCCGCTGCACGCAAGCATGAATGCGCTCGTCAAGAAAGTTGAACGCAGGGAAGTCAAGCCAGGCGTGGAACACATTGCAAATCTTTAGAACGGAACCGCCGATGTACGCCGATAAACGCCGATACAAGAAAGTCAGATTAACGATTTCATCGATCCGTTGCCATGCGGATTTTCCGCGCACTGGAATTCATCCGCGTTCATCGGCGTCTATCGGCGGTTGCTTGAGGGGAGGTAAGTCGTGAAAATAATGCGCTATAGCCGTAAAGGCGAAAAAGCATCGCAGGCGCGACTCGGCGTGCTGGTCGGCAACGACGTAATCGCGGATCTGCGCGCCGGCTATGCACGTTATCTGATCGACGAAATCGGCAACGCCAAAGGACGCGAGCTTGCAGCGATTTTTCTGCCCGCGTATATCGCGCAGTTTCTGCATGCCGGCGCGCCGGCGTGGGAAGCGCTGGCCGAGGCGTACGGCTGGCTGTCCGACCTCGTGAAATCCGAACCCGACGCACTCGGCCTCACAGGCCATGAATTGTTTTTGCCGCTCGCGGAATGCCGGCTCTATGCGCCGGTGCGCGGCAGCAAAATCATCGGCATCGGCCGCAATTATCCGAACTACACGAAGCACGACGGCAAAGCAGCAGGGCTCGTGCCTGCCGGCTTCATCAAAGTGCCATCCTGCATCGTCGGCCCCGGCCGTGACATTTTCAAGCCGCGCGCGACGCAGCAGCTCGATTGCGAAACCGAACTCGCGATCGTGATCGGCCGGCAATGCAAGAACGTGCCTGAAGAAAAAGCGTACGACGTGATCGCCGGCTATACGATCCTTAATGATGTCACGGCGCGCGACGTCGGCAAACTCGAGCGCCAGGCCGGCCACATGCTGCTCGCCAAAGCGTTCGACACCTTTGCGCCGATGGGCCCGTGGCTCGTCACCAAGGTCGAAATTCCCGACCCGATGAATTTGCGCATCACAACGCGCGTGAATGGTGAACTGAGGCAGGAAGGCAGTACGAGTGAAATGATCTGGTCGATTCCCAAGCTCGTGTCTTATATTTCACAAATGACGCTGATGCCGGGCGACATCATCTCGACGGGCTCGCCCGGCGGCGGCGCGCTGACGCGACCCGAGTGGTATCTAAACGCGGGCGATGTCATCGAATGCGAAGTCGAGAAAATCGGCATGTTGATGAACGCGGTAGTCGATGAGCCTAAGGCATAGGCCGCGGAGGTAGCGTCTTGGCGAGGAAAAATATCTTGATGCGCATGTTGCTCTTGGCGGCGGCGGTGGGAATGTGGCACGGGGTGGTATTCGCGGCGCCCGGCTGCGCCAGCCCGGTTGGGCAGAGCAAGAGCCTCGAGCCGATCGTCGACTGGTACGACAACTACATCCGGCCCAATCGGCATTTGCCCGCTGACAAGGCTGCCCAGCGCCTCACCAAGCCGCAGGTTGAGGCGTTCATAGAAGTGCTGGGGACGTTCAACCGCCGCGCCTCGCTCGACCAGATGGAGCTCGAAGGCCTGGTGAGTCAGGTAATCAGGAGCTACGCGCGGGCGCCCGATTTCAAAGGCATAGACACGGCGGCGGTGGAAAATATCTACAAGGCGGACTCAGGGCAGCGGCTCGATTTTTCGCTGTTTTGCATCAGTCCCAAGACGCTCAACACGCCGGATGACGCTTTTAGCGTGACGCTGTATGGCGTAGTCGTCGACGATTGCCAGCACGTCGGCATCAGGGGTCTCGTGTTCACCTCCGCGCTCGTTAACGGCAGCCCCAGCGGGCAGTGCAAGCCTGACTTGTTTTTTACCAAAATGTATATCTGGCCGCTGCCCGCCGGCACCAACGAAGTGACCTTTATTTGTGGCAAAGACACCGGCGGCTGCGCGCGCTAACCTGCACTGATCCGAGTGACCGCGGCTGCAAATGGAGATTCGATGATGGCAAAAACCATGTTCGACAAGCTTTGGGACCGGCACAAGGTCGCGGAAGAAGACGGCGAACTTCTGCTGTACGTGGACCGAGCGCTAATCCATGAAGGCTCGTCGCATGCGTTTGCAGCGCTTGCCGAACAGCGGCACCCGGTGTTTCGCCCGCGGCAAATTTTTGCGTTCAACGATCACTACGTGCCGACCAGCGGCCGTGACAAGGGTGTCG
>JANXRI010000041.1 GCA_025353085.1 Betaproteobacteria bacterium | reverse complement strand
TGGCTTAATGCACCGGACGACCCGAGCACCAGCGCGAAACCCGCAAGGTGCGCGAGCGCCGCGCCTTTCATTTCGCGAGACCCAGTTCGCCGAGTATGTTTTTGTACTCGGCGTATTCGGCCTCGAGAAACTGTTTCGCTTCGCGGCTCGCGCGGTAATCGCTTTCAAGCTGATGCATTTCCAAATATTTTTTCCACTCATCGCTCGCTGCTAATCGCGCGATCTCTGCGTCCCAGAACGCAATTTGCGCGGACGTCATCCCCTTGGGACCGATCACGCCGCGCCAGAACGCGGCGACGACATTGCTGCCCTGCTCTTTCCAGGTCGGCACGCTCGCATACGCAGACACAAGACGACGCGGCGAAGCTACTGCGAGCGCGCGCATCTGCCCGCCTTCGATTTGCGGCAGCGGCCCCGACGCGTTAGCCACCATCACGTCGAGGTGGCCGCCAAGCACGGCGGTCATTGCCTGCGGCGATGCGGTAAACACGACGATTTTGAGCTTGCGCACGTCGACGCCGGCCGGCCGCGCGATTTGCACGATCGCGACATGACTCGGATTGCCGAGTGTCGTCGCGAGACCAAAGCTCACCGAGGCGGGATCTTTCTTGAGCCGCTCGATCAGGTCGCGGCCGGTCTTCAACGGCGAATCGGCGCGCACCGCAAACACCACGTACTCGGACAGCAGTTGCGCGAGCGGCGTGACGTCGTTGTGATTGAGCGGATTGCTGCCGGTAATCGAATTCGTCAGCAAGGTCGGCGATGTGACCGACAGGTAGTGCGCATTGCCCGCGTGCTGATTCAAGTAGGCCCACGCCACTGCGCTGCCGGCCCCCGGGCGGTTCACCACCGTCGTTGGCACGCTGAATGTGCGCCTGTCCTGCCATACTTTCTGCATCGCGCGCGCCATGAGGTCGAGCGCGCCGCCGGGAGCGACACCGGAAACGATTTCGATGGGCTTATCGGGTTGCCAGTCGGCGGCGTGCACGCTGACCGCGCACAACGCAAAAACAATCGCTGTGACTAAAAGTGCCGGTCTTCGCGGCATCAATCCGCCGCTCACCAGCCGAGCGCGTAAGCAGGCCGACGCGGATCGGCGCCGCCCTCCAGCACGCCGGTTTCTGGGTTCACGCGTATCGCGCAAACTGCGCCTGCGCGCCATTCGAATTCCGGCCACCATTTCACCTCGTGGCCAAGTGCGGCAAGTGAGTCGCCGGTTTTAGCCGGAATGCGGTTTTCCAGATTGAGCCGGCCCGGATGATATGCATGCGGTTCAGACGATGAAGGAAAACTGTACGTGGCGAAACGCGGCGCTTCAATCGCGCTTTGCACGTCCATGCCAAACGCATTGACATTCAAGAACACCTGCAGCATTGCCTGCGGTTGAATATCGTTGCCCGGCGTGCCGAACGGCATGTAAGCCTTGCCGTTGCGCAACGCGAGCGCGGGGCTCGGCGTAAGACGCGGGCGCTTGCCCGGCGCCAGTGCCGCTGGATGCGCGGGATCGCACCATGATTGCGAGCCGCGCGACGACGGGCATAGACCAGTGCCCGGTATCACCGGCGTTGCCGACGAACCGTCGCTCGGTGTCGCCGAAAATGCATTGCCGTCCTTGTCAATCACGGACACGTACGAAGTATCCGCGAGTGGCGCGGGTTCGCCCTCGGTTGCGCGCGGCAATTTCTGCGGCGATGCGGCGCTCCCGGCTTCACCCGCCCCGGGCATGCCAGGAGCGGCTTTGCGCGGGTCGATCAATTTTCGGCGCGTGTCGGCATAGGCGGTGGACATCAACGTTTCGATCGGCACGTTCACGAACTTCGGATCGCCGTAATAGCGCTGACGATCGGCAAACGACAGCTTCAATGCTTCGGTGAGCACATGGATGTATTGCGGCGAATTGTGGCCGAGCGCGTTAAGGTCGATGCCCGCTACGATGTTGAGCGCCTGACTAAGCACCGGTCCCTGGCACCACGGACCACAGGTATAGAGGTCGATGCCGGCATAGCGCGTGGTGAGCGGCGTTTCGAATGTGACCCGATAGTCAGCCAGATCGCGCAGCGTGACCCAGCCGCCGTTTTCGCGATGATATTTGGCAATCAGTGCGGCGATGTCGCCGCGATAGAACGCATCGCGGGCAGCAGTGAGGCCGGCTACGCGCCCTTTGCTCGCGTGCGCCGCTTCCTGGTCCGCCATGTATTGAATGGTGCGGCCCAAATCGGTTTGCACGAACAGATCACCGACTTTGGGCGGCTTGCCATGCGGCAGAAATACTTGCGCGCTCGACGGCCAACGGCGGTAAGCGTCTTGATGTTCCTCCAGATACTCCGCCATGAACCAATGCATCGCGAAGCCATCGCGCGCCAAGCGGATCGCCGCAGCCGCGACTTCGCCGAAACTCAGCGTGCCGTATTTTTCAAGAGCGGTGATCCATGCGTAGGGCGCGGCCGGCATGACGGTGCGCAAAATTCCCGCGGGTATTTTGCCGCCATATTGCTGATTGAATACGTCAATCGATGCGGCGCGCGGCCATGTGCCAAGACCGTCGATGTTGACGACCACGCGTTCTTTCGCCAAAAAGATCATCATCGGCGCGACGCCCGCGAAATTGACCCGGTCGGTTTGCAACACGCCAAGGGCAATGCCCGCCGCGACGCCCGCGTCAATCGCATTGCCGCCCGCTTCGAGAATCGCAAACCCGGCGTGAGCGGCCGCATGATGGCCGGCGGCGACCATATGGCGCGTGCCGGTGATGACGGGACGGTAGGCGGACATGGGTTATCCCTTTAAAAAAACAAGTCTTGAACCGCTAAAAACGCAAAGGAAAAGCACAGGAATACAAAACAAGTTAAGGGAGTCAATTTCAACGGCTACAACAGAATTTCAACTACGTTAAAGTTTTGTTTTCGATTCCTTTGCGTCCTTGCGGTTCAAGAACTTCTAGAACACACACGCAAAATATAGCAGGATCAGTGAATGATGTAACCGCCGTCGATGACGAGGTTGCTGCCATGCACGAAGGTCGCCTCGGTCGACGCGAGAAATAAAACCGCGGCGGCGACCTCTTCCGGCTTGCCCCAACGGCCGAGCGGCACCTGTGATGCGCGCAACTCGCGGTGACCGGGCTCTTTCTCCATGCGCGCCCGCGTGAATTCGGTCTCGATCGGCCCGGGGCTCACGGTGTTCACCATGATTTTATCCTTGGCGAGTTCGAATGCCATTGCCTTGGTCAAATAAATCAGCGCCGCTTTGGAAAGGCCGTACAGCGCCGAATTGGCCGCGGCGACGATGCCGTTCTGGCTCGCGATCGTGATGATGCGGCCGCCGCCGTTGGCGCGCATCGAGGGCACGACCGCCTGGCTTGCGAGAAACGGCGCACGCAGGTTAACCGCCACGAGCCGGTCAAAATCGTCTGCTGAATATTCGCCGAACGGATGCCGGATGCGGATGCCGACGTTGTTGACGAGAATATCGACGCGCCCGAGGCTCAAGATCGCTGCGTCTGTCATCAACTGCACATCCGCTGCATTGCCCAAATCGAACAGGCCGAATTCAGCGCGGCAAAACGCGTTATACGAGCGGCATTCGGCGGCGACCGCCGACAACTCTTCATGCGTTCCATCCGCGGCGAGGTAAACAGCGGCGCCCGCCTTCGCAAGCGCGAGCGCAATCGCGCGTCCGATGCCGCGCGAAGCACCGGTGATCAATGCAACCTTGCCAGATAGCGTACTCATAAATATTCCTTACCGGTTGTAGTTTTAAATGTCTTGGTTACTGCTGCAATGCCCACGCAATATGCTCGCGCACAAGCGCCGATTCATGATTGCGGCGCTCCTCCAGCGCTGCGCGTATCGCCTGCGCGGATGCCGCGGTTGACGGCAGCTCGCGCAACGCATTGCCCATACCGACCGCGAGATTGCGCAACCATCGCTCGTACCCGATGCGATGGATCGCACTACCAGTGAGGCGCGCGTGAAATTCATCTTCGCTCCAGCGGAAGAGCTCGACGAGTGTGACATCGTCAAGCCCGTTGCGCACGGCGAAATCGGCTTCGCCGCTGGTCTGTGCAAACCGGTTCCACGGGCACACGAGTTGACAATCATCGCAGCCATACACGCGATTGCCGATCAACGCACGAAGTTCGACCGGTATGCTGCCGTGATGTTCTATCGTGAGATAAGAAATGCAGCGGCGCGCGTCGAGCCGGTAGGGTCCCACGATTGCACGCGTCGGGCACACCTCAATGCACTTTTCGCACTTGCCGCAATGATTAGCACTGGCCGCATCGATGGGCAGCGGCAGATCCGTGTAGATTTCACCCAGAAAAAAATAAGAGCCGGCTTCGCGCGTCAACAGCAAAGTATGTTTGCCGCGCCAGCCGAGGCCCGCCTTGGTTGCGAGTTCGACTTCCATCACGGGCGCGCTGTCGGTGAACACGCGATGATTGAAACTGCCGACGGCCGCTTCCACGCGTTCCGTCAGACGCTGCAAACGCCGGCGCATCACCTTGTGATAATCGCGGCCTAATGCGTAACGTGAAACGTACGCCTGTTCAGGCGCATTGATGACAGCCCAGCCCTCGGCCGCAGAATCCGGCAGATAATTCATGCGTGCAGCGATTACGCGCAACGTTCCCGGCACGAGCTCATCCGGGCGCGAGCGTTTGACGCCATGCTTTGCCATATAATCCATGTCGCCATGAAAACCCGCGCGCAACCATTCGAGCAGACGCGGTTCGGCTTCACTCAGATCAGCATCGGCGATCCCGATCTGCTGAAATCCGAGCTCGGCGCCCCACGCACGAATCTGCTGCGCAAGTTCGGCCAGTCCGCCCGGCGACTTTAACTGTTCACTCTGTTGTTCAGTCTGCATCACCTCTCATGATAATCAGGCGGGCGCGCAAATGACACGCCATCTAAAGACTGAAGCGGATACCTTGGCATTCGGCGCGTCAATCGCCAGTGGCTTGCACGCGGGCATGGTCGTTTACCTGCGCGGCGATCTGGGTGCCGGCAAAACTACGCTTGCGCGCGGCTTATTGCACGCACTGGGCGTAACCGGCCGCGTGAAAAGCCCGACTTATACGCTGGTTGAACCTTATATCGTTTCTAGTTTATACTTGTATCACTTTGATTTTTATCGGCTCCGGCATTGCGACGAATGGGTCGATGCGGGTTTTCGCGACTACTTTAACCGCGACTCGCTGTGCCTGATCGAGTGGCCGGAAAAAGCCGGCGGTCAGTTGCCGATCGCGGATGTAACGGTCGATCTGACGGTCGATGGCGATGGACGCAAACTGAAGCTCGGCGCAAACACGGAGGCTGGCAACAATTGTTTGAGGCGGCTCAAAACAGGAAACCTCGCTGCCCCACGGTGAACGCCATTACGGTCCACCGTTATTGCCGCTTCACCTTGATAAACGTTTTGATGGGCGCGCTGATGCTTGGCGTGTATGCGGCTAATGCGGCGACCGATGTGACGTCGGTGCGCGTATGGCCCGCGCAGGACTATACGCGCGTGACCATTGAAGCAACGGCACCGATCGCGCACGAATTACTCTTGTTGAAAAATCCCGAACGGCTCGTGCTCGATCTGCAGAACGTATCGCTCACACCCGCGCTGCAAGAACTCGCGGCGAAAATCGGCGCGAACGATCCGTATGTCAAAGCGGTACGCGTCGGCCGCTTCAAGCCGGGCGTCGTGCGGCTGGTGTTCGATTTGAAAACCGAAGCAAAACCCGAAGTTTTTATGCTCAAACCGATCGCCGAATACGGCAACCGGCTGGTGCTCGATGTGTACCCGGCGCAAGCCGTCGATCCGCTGCTGGCGCTGCTTGAGAGATCAACGCCAGCCACCACGCAGATCGCAGCACCGGCACCGCCGCCGCTGCCCGCATCGCCGCCGATCGATTTTAAACCGGTCGAAAGCAGCATCGTGAATGCCAACCTCGAGCCGCCGCGCAAAACGCCGCGCGCGGCGAAATCAGACAATCAGCGGCTCGTGATCGTCGCGATCGATGCGGGACATGGCGGTGAAGATCCGGGCGCGCGCGGCCACAGCGGCTCGCACGAAAAAGACGTGACGCTGGCGATAGCGCGCAAGCTTAAAAACATGCTGGATCGCGAGCCCAATATGCGCGGCGTGCTCACGCGCGACGGTGATTACTTCATCCCGCTGCATCACCGCGTCGAAAAAGCGCGCAAAGTGTATGCCGATTTGTTCGTGTCGGTGCATGCCGACGCATTCGTCAAGCCGCATGCGCGTGGATCATCAGTGTTCGCCTTGTCGGAACGCGGCGCAACCAGTTCCGCCGCCAAATGGCTGGCCAAAAAAGAAAACGACGCCGACCTGATCGGCGGCGTCAATCTCGATGTGCGGGATCCGTATCTCAAGATGACGCTCGCCGACCTTTCGTTCACCGCGCAGATCAACGACAGTTTAAAACTCGCGCGCGCGGTGCTAACTGAACTTGGCGAAATAAACACGCTGCATAAATCCGACGTCGAGCAGGCCGGTTTTGCGGTGCTCAAAGCGCCCGACATTCCGTCGATCCTCGTGGAGACCGCGTTCATCAGCAATCCGGACGAAGAAAGAAAACTTAAAAGCAGCGCGTATCAGGAGCAAATGGCCGAAGCAATCGTCGCCGGCATCCGCCGTTACTTCGCGCAGAATCCGCCGCTCGCCCGTGCGCGGGTGGCCCGAAATCCGTGACGCGCTCACGGCTTTCACGACTGTTGCCTTCACCGGGCGCCTTGCCATTACCCGTCCTGGCTGCAATGCATACCTGCTTCATTAAGTTGGGCACTCTTAATTTGCAGCGGCTTCTATTGCGCGCAATCGCGGTGCTCGCGCTGACAAGCGCTGCCGACGCCGCTGAACGCTATCCCGTCAGACCGGTGCGACTGGTCGTGCCTTACGCGCCGGGCGGCGGTTCGGATATTATCGGTCGCTCCGTGGGCCTCAAGCTGGGCGAAGCGTTGGGCGAATCGTTCGTCATCGATAACCGGCCGGGCGCGGCGAGCATGGTGGCGACCGAAATTGTGGCGAAGTCGGCGCCCGACGGATACACGCTGATCCTCGCCGATGTGCCGCACACCATCAACGTCTCGACTTACGCGCACCCGACTTACGATGCGATCAAAGACTTCGCGCCTGTGATGCTGGTTGGCACCGCACCGCAAATTATGGTCGCCCATCCGTCGTTCGCGTACAGTTCTTTGAAAGAGCTGCTCGCATTGCCACGCGCGCAAACCGAAAAAATCGCAATGGGCACCAGTGGCACCGGCAGCTCGCCGCACATGACTTACGAGCTGCTGCGCCTGCGCACCGGACTCACGCTCAACCACATCCCGTACAAGGGCGGCGGCCCCGCGACCACGGATGCTCTCGCCGGCCAAATTCCGATTGCCTTCAACGCGGCACCCGCATCGATGATCTATTTGCGCGCAAACCGGCTCAAGGGATTGGGCATTACCAGCGCCAAGCGCCACCCCCTTGTGCCCAATATTCCGACTTTTATTGAAGCGGGTGTGCCGAATTTCACCGTTGCCCACTGGTATGGGGTACTCGCGCCGGCGGGCACGCCGCCGGCCGTCATCAAACTGCTTCATGCCGAAATTTTGAAAGCGCTGCAAACCGCGGACGTCAAGGAGCGTTTCGCCACTCTCGCGATCGATGTCGCTGCGATCGGCCCCGCGGAATTCGCGAAAATAATCGACGCGGACGTCAAGCGCTGGCGCGATGTCGTGACAAAATCCGGCATTCGCATTGAATAGCCGCGCAGTCACGGCGCATCACGGCATTTAAACCTACGGGAACGCTATTGAGCTACGTTAAGAGTATCGAATCGAGCCATGGTCGCAATCTTCCACTGGATCAGCCGTGCACCGCCCTGCCGGGCGAACTGCTGACGGTGCGCTACGATCTGGACCGCGTAAAGCGCGATTTTTCTCCGCGCGCGATCGAACGCGGGCCCGCCAATCTGTGGCGCTATGCGCCGTTGCTGCCCGTCGACGATGTCGATAGCGCCGTCTCACTCAACGAAGGCTATACGCCGCTGCTGCCGGTGGCCCGGCTCGCGCGTGCGCTGGGACTCAAAAACGTCGCCGTTAAAGACGAAGGCCGCAATCCCAGCGGCACTTTCAAGGATCG
Organism: Betaproteobacteria bacterium; assembly: GCA_025353085.1. Classification (GTDB taxonomy): domain Bacteria; phylum Pseudomonadota; class Gammaproteobacteria; order Burkholderiales; family SG8-41; genus PALSA-1004. The sequence goes on along the minus strand of JANXRI010000041.1, from coordinate 2,260 downwards.
CGGCGCGAGTGTTGCGGTCTCGCGTTATGTCGAATTGGGCGTCAAGACCGTGGCGCACAACAGTTCGGGCAATGCCGGCGGCTCGTGGAGTTTGTACGCGGCGCGCGCCGGTATTACGTGCGTCAACCTGTTGCCGACCGACGTGCAACCGTCCAGTCTTCAGCACTGCCGCGCCGCCGCGCAGCCCGCATTTCTCGTCGAGAACTGGCATGACGCGGGACGTATGGTGGCCGAAGCTTGCACACGCAATGGCTGGCTCAACATCTGCACGCTCAAGGAACCCTACCGGCTGGAAGGCAAGAAAACGATGGGGCTCGAAATCGCGGAGCAACTCGGCTGGAAAATGCCGGCGGCGATTTTTTATCCGATGGGCGGCGGTCTCGGTGCAATTGCTATCTTCAAGGCGTTCGAGGAACTGCTGCGCCTGGGCTGGATAGAAGGCACGTTGCCGCGTCTTTTTATTACCCAATACGAAGGCTGCGCACCAGTGGTGAAAGCGTTCGATGAAGGAGCTGACGCGTGCACCCCGTGGGGAAAAATCGATATACCGCCGGGTGGCCTCAAATCGCCGAACCCGCCCGGCGGCCGCGCGGTGCTTGCGCTCATGCGCAAGCATGGCGGCGCGGCGATCGCGGTTTCGACCCGCGAAGCGCTGGCCGCGGTCGATGAACTGACGCAACTGGAGGGAATATTCGCGTGTCCGGAAAGCGCCACAACCGTGGCCGGCTTGCGCAAAGCAATCGCAAAAAATCTGATCCGGCCCGATGAGCAGATCATCATCGTCAATACGGGCTCCGGGCTGAAATCGATACCGTCGCTGGCGCCGGCAAGCTTTCCGATCATCACGTCGAGCACCGCGATACACGCGTAAGCCGGCGTGCCACTGGCAGGCCATGCGTCAGCTGACGGCCGCGCGCCACTCCTCGCCAGTGCGCCGCCCGCCATCAACGCGCTGCAATGACTCAAGGAGCGCGAGCGATATATGCGGCGCTCGAAGCCGCGAGCGTCGGTGGGGATATCAACCCGCTGGCGAAATTCATCGCGAAGGAAATGCGTACCGGCACTCCGCGCGCGCGAAGCAGAAGTGAGTTTCTGTCCCACTTGGCGACCTGCTCGCTCACGCCCCAACACTAAATACCGATGCAGCGAGCGCGCGCGCTAAACCTTCAGCGCGGTGAGCACTTCGTCGAGCATCTTCTTCGCATCGCCGAACAGCATGCGATTGTTCTCTTTGTAAAAAAGCGGATTGTCCACACCCGCGTAACCGGACGCCATGCTGCGCTTCATCACGATGCTGGTTTTGGCTTTCCACACTTCGAGCACCGGCATGCCCGCAATAGGGCTGGTCGGATCTTCCTGCGCGGCCGGGTTCACGATGTCGTTGGCGCCGATTACCATCACGACGTCGGTATTAGGAAAGTCTGCGTTGATTTCATCCATCTCGAGCACGATGTCGTAAGGCACTTTCGCTTCGGCGAGCAGCACGTTCATATGGCCCGGCATGCGGCCCGCGACCGGGTGAATACCGAAACGGACATTGACGTTTTTTTCGCGCAGGAATTTGGTGATTTCATTGACCGTGTGCTGAGCCTGCGCAACGGCCATTCCATACCCGGGCACGATCACGACACTTTTCGCTTCGCGCAACAGTTCGGCAGTTTCGGTCGCGCTGATTGGCACGACTTCGCCGGCAGGCGCCGCTTCGCTGCCAACCACCTTCGCCGGTGCACCTCCACCGAACCCGCCCGCAATTACGCTGATGAAATTGCGGTTCATCGCCTGGCACATGATGTACGAGAGGATGGCGCCGCTCGAGCCGACCAGCGCGCCGATCACGATCAATAGATCGTTCGACAGCATGAAGCCGGTCGCCGCGGCAGCCCAGCCTGAATAACTGTTGAGCATCGACACTACGACCGGCATGTCAGCGCCGCCGATCGCCATCACCAGATGCACGCCGAAGAGAAGTGCGACGACCGTCATCACGATCAGCGGCGTCATGCCCTGCGCAACGGTTTCAGCGTGCAAAAATTCACGGCCAAACCAGATTATGACCAGCAAGCCAATCAAATTCAGCCAATGGCGCGCTGGCAGCAGCAGCGGCTTACCGCCGATTTTGCCGGACAATTTGCCGAATGCGATCACCGAGCCTGACAACGTCACTGCGCCGATGAAAACGCCCACATAAACTTCGAGTTCATGAATGGTCTTTTCGGCGGCCGTTAAATTGAGGGTCGATGTCGGATCGACATAACTCGTA
>JANXRI010000373.1 GCA_025353085.1 Betaproteobacteria bacterium | reverse complement strand
GTGCCGCCGCTGTCGCCGATCAGCGCGGCGGCCAACGCCGGGCCCGTGGGCGCGAACGGCGAGATCCCCGACGTGAACCAGCTGCGCATTCCGGTCAAGTACCTGGCCAACCTGCTGACCGCCGGCGACAAAGGCCCGGTGGTGCGCGCGCTCGAACGAATGCTTGCGATGCGCGCCTACCAGCGCGAAAAGCATGTCGATGGGCGCATCAACCAGGCGGTGCTGAAGCAGGTCGGCATCAGCCAGGCCGAGGTCGAGGACATGTACCACGTGATGGCGATCGCCAACTACGAAGACCGCTTCGTGATTCCGAGCACGCACCGCGAATACGCGGAGAATACTTTTAACGTACGCGGCGGTTGCGGCTTCTCGTTCGGCAACGGCTGTTCGGAAGGCACCGGCGAGACGAGCCTGTTCGGCAGCGAAAAGAGACGTACCATCCCTATTAAGCTGGAGGTGTGATCATGCGGGGACTCCCGAAACCTGTGTCCCACTCCGCTACCGTGCGGGTATTGGCGGCGCTGTTGAGCTATCCGAATGTGGCGATGCGCACGCATCTGCCCGAGATGCGCGACATTCTCCGCCGCGAATCCGGGCTCCCCGATGCGCGTCGCGCCGAACTCGACGCGTTGATCGGGTCGCTCGCGGGCGCCGATCAACTCGAAGCCGAAGCCGGCTACGTCGATCTCTTCGACCGCGGCCGCGGCACTTCACTGCATCTATTCGAGCATGTGCATGGCGATTCGCGCGACCGCGGTCCGGCGATGATCGATCTCGCGCAGACTTATGAAAAGGCCGGGTTGTATCTCGCGCCCGGCGAGTTGCCGGACTATCTGCCCGCGGTGCTGGAATTTGTTTCCACCCAGCCCCCGCGCGAGGCCGCTGCTTTTCTCGGCGAAATGGCGCACATTTTCACCGCCATATTCAGTTCGCTGCGAGAGCGTGCGAGCCCGTACGCAAGTGTCCTCGGCGCGCTGCTGGAGCTTGCCGGCGAAAAAGCCCAGGCGATAAAACCTGTCGCCGAGCCAACGCTGGACGAAAGTTGGGCCGAGCCGCCGGTATTCGACGGTTGCTCGACGCAAGGGCAGGCGCGGCCCGGCCAGCCGCAACCGATACGCATCGTGCGCCGGAACAACTCTGCACAAGGAGCGTCGTCATGAGCGCGCTGCACGGATTTCTGTTTCAGGTTTATCCCTACGTTTGCTTCACCGTGTTTATCGTGGGCAGTCTCATTCGCTTCGACCAGAATCAGTACACGTGGAAAAGCGACTCGTCGCAGATGCTGCGGGCCGGCACCCTGCGCTGGGGCAGCAACTTGTTTCACTTCGGCATTCTGTTTCTGTTTTTCGGTCACCTCGCCGGGTTGTTCACGCCGCATGCCGTCTATGGTTACTTCATGAGCGCGGGCAACAAGCAAATGCTGGCCGTCGTTGCAGGCGGGATTGCCGGCATGGTGTGTTTTGTCGGGTTGTCGCTGCTGTTGTACCGGCGGGTTTTTGACCCGCGCATCCGGCTCACCAGCCACCCGACCGATATCGCCGTGCTGGTGGTGCTGTGGATTCAACTCGTCGTGGGCCTCATCACGCTTCCCTACTCGTGGCAACACGCCGATGGCAGCGTCATGCTGGTGCTGGCCGACTGGGTGCAGCGCATCGTCACGCTGCGGCCGGTCGACGCCGGCGCGTTGGCCGTGCTGCCATGGCCTTATCTCATTCATGTCGTGTTCGGAATGACTATCTTCCTGTTGTTCCCGTTCAGCCGGCTGGTGCATGTATGGAGCGGTTTCGCGACCGTCGCTTTTCTATTCCGCCCGCACCAGGTGGTGCGTAGCCGCCGACTTAATTTGCCTCCTGGCCATAACCAGCCGCGCGGCGGTGTCTAATATGACAATCGGGAATTAATTATGACCATCGACACCATTACCGCCAACCCGGTATCGCGTATCAACGGCATCGCTCTGAACTCGCCTCACGAGGCATTGTCGCCCGAAGAATTACGCCAGCGCGCGTGCACGGAGTTGCTGCGCCAGGCCGCGCAGTCGGCCCGTCTGCTGGCAACGGATGACACCGCGTCCGCTGACGGGGTGATCAGCGAAGCGGCCACCCTGGCCATCGATACGTTGCTCGAGCAAAACCTGCAAATTCCCGAGCCTTCGGTGGACGCGTGCCGTCGTTACTATGCGGCCCGCGAACATACTTACCGCACCGGCGAACGCGTGCGCGTGCGGCACATTCTGTTTGCCGTGACGCCGGGCGTGGATGTCGTGGCCCTGCGCAAGCGCGCGGAACCCATTTTTTTAGACGTGCGTTGTCATGATGACCAGGCTGCCGATCGCTTCGCCGATGCGGCGCGCAAGTTTTCCAATTGTCCCAGCGGCGAACACGGTGGAGATTTAGGCTGGTTGATCATTTCGGATTGCGCGCCGGAATTCGCGCGCGAATTATTTGGCCATGTAGAAGTGGGCGTGCTGCCGCGCCTCGTGCACAGTCGCTTCGGGTTGCACGTGGTCGAGGTGCTGGAGCGAGAACCCGGTGTCG
>JANXRI010000364.1 GCA_025353085.1 Betaproteobacteria bacterium | reverse complement strand
CTCCACATATTTTTGCTAGATCCGGCGCAACCATCCGACAAGATCAGAGCCGTCGATCAGCAGCCGGCCTCCACGAGGAGGCGCGAGCGCGTCCGGGAACACCTGCGAGAGCGCTTGGCGCTTGAGTTCGATGTCGGCTCTCGCATAGCGCATCGTCGTATTCAAGCCCGCGTGGCCGAGCCATTGACTGATCGTCGCGAAATCGACGCCGGCCTTCAGCAGGGCTACCGCGGTGCTGTGTCGCAGAGAGTGCGGATGCAGCCGCTTATCGCGCAGCGTCGGCGCGAGCTGGGCCGCTTTCTTCAGGTAACGCCGAAGCAGATACCGTACGCCGTAGCGCGTCAGAGGCCGCCCCCGCGCATTGGTGAACAGCAATCGGCTTGCAGGATCTTCGGGAGAAGCGACGCCTTCCGCCATGATCCCGCGCAGCAGACGCGCGATCACAGGCCAGAGTGGGCAGACGCGAGTCTTATTGCCTTTGCCCAGCAGCCGGACTTGCGACGGTGCGTCCAGCCGCACGTCGCGGACGCGAAGGTCGAGGATTTCCTGCACGCGAGCGCCGGTGTTGAACATCAGCGCGAACAACGCGTAGTCGCGCCGGCCGAGCCGGGTCGACCGGTCAATACTTCGGAGCAGTGCGTCCATTTCACCGCGTTCGAGGTACTCGATCGGTGCTTCGCGCGCGCCGTGCTTGAACGGCATGCCGATGATGCGTTGGAGTGAACCGAGGTGCTCGGGTCGGTGAGCTGCGATGAACCTGGCGAAGACGTGAATCGCGCCGAGCCGCGCGTTGCGGGTCGCGATGCCGTTGTCGCGATCGGACTCCAGAAACGCGAGGAACTTGGCGACACGCTCCGCGGTGAGGTCGGTGATGTCGAGCCGTTCGATGGGGCGTTTGGCGTCACGCGTCGTGAACTGGAGGAGCAATACCAGGGCATCGCGGTAGCTGCGGATCGTGTGGGGACTCAAGCCTCGCTGTGCGGGAAGATAGTCCTCGAAGAACTGAACAAGATCACGGCCAAGCGCCGTTTGAGCAGAGCGGCTCATGGCGCACCTCCGTCGATGAGGTCACCGCAGGAGCGGGCGAATCGCTCGCTTGCCCGCGCGACGACCGCCGGCATGCAGCGCAGGTAGTACGCCGTCGAGACGATAGAGACGTGTCCCATATAGAGGGCGAGCTTCGGTAGGTTTACCTGAACGTCGGCATCGTTCTCATACCACCTTAGGAGCGCGGCAACTGCAAAGCTGTGACGGAAGTCCTGCACTCGCGGACGGCGGCCGCTGCGGTCATGAATACCTGCGGCCACAAGCACTTCCGCCAGACTGTTGTAAAACCCCGGACCGGTATAGCTGCGCCCTCGCACGTTACACAGAAGCGCAGCGCTATCCCGGCTGTCGAATCCCGCTCGCTGCCGCGCCGCAAGATATCGATGCAACTCGTAGCACACGCTAGGCGAGAGAGGAACCCATCGGGACTTGTGTAACTTGGACTCCCGAATGAAGAGAACGCCTTGGCGTGCATCTACATCGCCGAGTGCTAACCGCACCAGCTCGCCGCGGCGGAGCCCCGTCGTGTAAAGCAGGATGATCGCCAGCCGTAGAACTGCGGGTCGCAGCGTTTCATGCGGTTTTGGCTGTAACCGCGAGATGTACCGCAGCAGCCGCACGATCTGCTCGCGCTCGATGATCGTGGGTAGTGGTTGTGCGCGCGGCCGTGCAAGGGAATTCAGATCCGGGAAGAAGCACCCCGGTTCACCCCGCCGCCGGTAGCGACAGAATCTATATACGACGTGCTCACGCGCGACTCGCGTGTCCACGCTAAGCCGACAGAACGGTTCTCGCCAGCGATTAAAGAGTTGCTGATCAAGATCGTCGGCGCCAGCTTTGGCAAGAAACGTGCGTAGGTTATTCAGAATCCATTCCTCAATCCCGTACGCGCGGCCGAGAGCGCGACGGCTTGTGAGAAAAGCGGTGACGGCCGCGTCCCAGCCGGCCAAAGGGTTACGAGTGCGCATGGCAGCCCCCTTTGCGCACGCTGGCGCCGGGCACATCGAGCGCGACGCCCCGCAGCGCCTCTGTGTCGAGTCGTAGATATGTACAGGTAGTCTGGATGCTCCGATGCCCGAGTAGATCCCCGATGGCCTTGACGCCGACGCCACGCGTCAGCAGACGCATCGCGAACGTGTGCCGCAAGCGGTAAGCGTTGCCGCCGAATAAAGGTAGCCCCGCCTCCCGTGCTCGCTTGTTCAAGAGGTCGCCGACAGCGTAGCGCTCGAGCGGGCCATAGGGGCAGCGGGCGCGCAGGAACAGTTCGCGATGCGCATCGCCTTGCCGCGTGCGGTCATGTCGCAGGTAGCTCCGGAGGATCTGAAGTGTGGGCTGCGCGAGTGGTAGGACCAACTCCGTCGATGTCTTGCGCTGGTAGACGTGCAGAACCTCAGTGTCCCAGTCGATCGAATCCACGCGGACGGCGACGACCTCAGACGGGCGCAACCCGTAATGGGCGAGCAAGTGCAGGATGCAGTAATCGCGCCAACCCGCCTTGCTTCGGCGATCGATCGACGCGAGCAGCGCCTGCACCATCGACCATGGCACTGCCCGGGGCGGCAACTCGCCACGATAGGTACGCGGCGTGTCGAGTGCGTCGAGCCGTGACGGCACGTGGCCCATGTCGTGCGCATAGCGAAGAAACGCCCGTACGTGCGCTACGGTGTGCTGCAGCGAGTGTCGGGTCACCTCCTTGCTTCGAAGCAGAATGTAGCGCTCAATATCGGCGCGGCTCAGCGAACTCAGCGGCTGTCGTGGTCGCAAGCCCCTCGCCAGGAAGTCCGCAACGGTGTGGGCATGCTGATAACGCGAAGACACAGATAGACCGCGAAGCTCGAGAATATAACCGGCGTAAGCCTGACGGATCTCGAAGAACCGATCATCAGGCGGTCTTACCCGCAGCCGGCCTGACGCCAATAGGAATCGCTCATAGGCGCGCCGAGTGCCCGCAAACCTGTGTAGCCGCGACTGCGGTGAGCGCTCAGCGCCGAAGACCCGCTCTAGCTGCGCGCTCGTGTACGTTCCGGGACGACCGTCGCGCGACAATCGCGGGAGGATGAAAACGAGCCTCCTAAGATGTTGATCGCAGACAAAAGCCGTGTAGCGCTCTGCCTCGAGCCAGGCGGCGAACTCAAGAAGCTCTGGGCGGTGCGGGGACTGGCTAACCTGCTGGCGCGTACGGTGACAAAGTTCGAAAGTCATGGTGCCCTCCAAAGATGAGAATGGGGAGCACCACGCTACTCGTCGGCACGTTAATTATGTGGAGTTCTTCTGGACTATTACCTGGGAGAACGAGGCCCCGAAGGGCCTCTACTCCACATATTAGATAAGTCCACGTTCTGCAAACGATAACACGCCGCTGCCGGCTACAATAAAGTGATCGAGCACGCGCACGTCGATGAGAGAGAGCGCCTGTTTTAACGCCTGGGTCAGCGTCTCATCAGCATGACTCGGCTCCGCGACGCCCGACGGATGGTTGTGAGCGAGGATCACGGCCCCCGCGTTGTAATGCAACGCTCGCTTGACGACTTCGCGCGGATAGACGCTCGTTTGCGTGAGCGTGCCGCGAAATAATTCCTCGCTGCCGATCACGCGATTCTGCGCGTCGAGAAACAGCACGAAAAATACCTCGTGCGGCAACGACTGCAGCTTCATGCGCAGATAGTCGCGCACCGCCGTCGGGGAATTGAGCGCGTTGCCGGTTGCAAGCTTTTCTTTTAACGCCCGCCGCGAAATTTCCAACACCGCCTGCAACTGCGCGAATTTCGCCTGCCCCATGCCGGGCAAGGCACACACTTCCTGTTGGCTCGCAGAACACAGCGCGGACAGCGAACCGCAGCGCGTCAATAATTCGCGTGCAAGATCGACTGCGCTTTTACCTTTGATACCCGTGCGCAGGAAAATCGCGAGCAGTTCTGCATCCGACAAGGCATCGGCGCCCCTCCCCAGAAGTTTTTCGCGCGGCCGTTCTGCCAGCGGCCAATCGGTAATCGCCATAAGTTTTTCCCCGAGGTCTTTGACTACGACATCTAACGCTCACCGCTTAAGACGGTAGCTAGGCCTAAGGTCATAAGCGCAAGCGCTAGCGCTGTGACATGGTTTTGTGCGTCGCGCAATATGGTTTACACTCTGCCGCTCGTCATAGGGAAACGGCTGAATCGATGGCAGAAATACGCCAAAAGCGGATCGTGCTGGGCATTACCGGCGGCATCGCGGCCTATAAAGCGGCGGAACTGACGCGCCTGTTCGTCAAAGACGGCGCCGAAGTGCAGGTCGTCATGACTGAAGCTGCCTGCGGATTCATTACGCCGGCGACGATGCAGGCGCTGTCGGGCCGCCCCGTGTTCACCGATATGTGGGACAGCCGCATTGCTGACAACATGGCGCACATCGAATTGTCGCGCGGCGCGGACGCAATCGTCGTCGTACCTGCAACCGCCGATTTTCTCGCGAAACTTGCCAACGGTCTCGCCGACGATTTGCTCTCAACGCTGTGCATGGCGCGTCCGCGCGCCGGCCTTGATGGCGCGGCGTATGACTGTCCATTGCTCGCGGCGCCCGCGATGAACCGCCAGATGTGGCAGAACAACGCGACACAACGCAACGTCAAACGACTGGCAGCCGATGGCGTCACACTCCTCGGCCCCGCCAGCGGGGACCAGGCGTGCGGTGAAATCGGCATGGGCCGGATGCTCGAAGCGCACCAGATTTACGAAGCGATCGTAGCGTTTTTGCAACCGAAGCTGCTCGCAGGCAAGCACGTGTTGATCACCGCCGGTCCGACGTTCGAAGCAATCGATCCGGTGCGCGGCATCACGAATCGAAGCTCCGGCAAGATGGGGTATGCCATCGCGCGGGCGGCAATCGATGCCGGCGCGCAAGTCACGCTCGTGAGCGGCCCGGTTGCGCTTGAAGCGCCGGCGCCGGCAATCGTCGAACGCGTCGAGAGCGCGGCCCAGATGTTTGCAGCAGTAAAAAAACACGCGAAAGCTGCGGATATCTTCATCGCCGTCGCCGCAGTCGCCGACTATCACGTCGCGCAAACCAGCAAGCAGAAAATCAAGCGCAGCGATGCCGATCTCAATCTGACGTTGGTGCCGAACGAAGACATACTCGCCTGGGTCGCCGCGCTGCCTAAACCGCCTTATTGCGTCGGCTTCGCAGCGGAAAGCGAAAAGTTGCAAGAATTCGCCGATGCCAAACGCCGCCGCAAAAAAGTGCCGTTGATGGTCGCGAATCTCGCGCAGGATGCGATCGGCGCCGACGACAATGAGATCACGCTGCTCGACGACAGCGGCACTCACACATTGCCGCGTGCGTCGAAACCCGAAATCGCGCGCCAGCTCGTCGCTCACATCGCAAAACTTTACAAGTCCCGGAGAACCGGAAAAGATTGAACCGCCAAGGACGCAAAGGGCGCGAAGGAAAGCCAAACACAAACGAAACCGAGACGTATCAATCGGTTTTAAGAATCATCAAGCCGGAAGACGTTTGCCTTTCACCTTTGCGTCCTTCGCGTCCTTGGCGGTGAATGTTTTTGAATTCCCCTGATATGAAAAAACTCGACGTCAAAATTATCGATCCGCGTATGCGCGAACAGCTCCCGCAATACGCGACAGCCGGTTCTGCCGGACTTGACCTGCGCGCCTGCCTCGATCAGCCGCTGACGTTGCTGCCGGGGCAGACGGAGCTCATTCCGACGGGTATTGCCATCCATCTCGACGATCCGGGCCTGGCGGCGGTGATCCTGCCGCGCTCCGAGCTGGGCCACAAACATGGCA
>JANXRI010000327.1 GCA_025353085.1 Betaproteobacteria bacterium | reverse complement strand
GCACACATAACGTTTCATGTTCTGCGCAAACGGCCGCTCGTCGAACGAGCCGGCGATGTCGGCGGCAGCCGCTTCGAGCACGCCATAACGTTGCGCCGCTTCCAGCGATTCGAGCAGAACCGCCGACAACCCTTTCATGCATACGCTGCGGATGAGCTTCATCGCGCTTGCGCCGCCCGGTTTGGCGCCGACCACTTTGATATTCATTCCGTACGGCGACATCAGCGCGCGGAACGCTTCGGCGTCGGCGCCGCTCGCGCCGATCACGCCTTTGATTCCGTTCAGCGGCACCGGGCTCATGATCGCGGCATCGACAAAGCGCGCTTTGCCGTCGAGCAGTTGCGCGACCTGCTCCATCGTTTTGACCGCGGCTGAACTCGCATCGACGTAAATATGTTCGGGCCGCAGATGTTTGCTCACTGCGCGCGCGGCCGACAACGCAGCCTTGCCCGGGGTAAGCGCGATAATGACGTCGGAACGCTTGCACAATTCGCGCACAGTTTTGACCAATTGCGCGCCGGCCGCCGCGGCTGCCGCATACAGCGCGTCACCGGGCTGCGCTTTCGCGCCTGAACGCGAGTAGACGACGATGTCAGCCAGTCCCGCTTGCGACAAATCCTGTACAAAGCGAACCCCCGCTTCGCCAAATCCCAAAAATCCTAAACGCAAATTATTCTCCCCGTCATTGAGTAAATTTTATATTCCAAGAAAACTAACGCGGCACCGGGCAAACGCAGCAGATTATATATTGGTTACACTGAAGCTTTATTACTCTGGAGGAACGCACCATGCCCGCCATCACCGACAAACTCATTGCGCGCAAGGACGGCGCGCTCGGCTGGATCATCTTCAACAACCCCGCCAAACGCAACGCAATGTCGATGGACATGTACGAGGCGATGGCGGATGCGCTGCAGGACTATGCGCGCGATCCGGCAATCCGCGTGGTACTCCTCAAAGGCGCCGGCGATAAAGCGTTCGTGTCGGGCGCCGACATTTCTGAGTTCAAGGAAAAGCGCTCGAGCGCCGAGTCGACGCTGATCTATGACGCCGCATCCAATCGCGCGGCGAAAGCGCTGCGCGAATGCCCGAAACCGACCATCGCGATGATCCGCGGCTTTTGCATGGGCGGCGGCATGGGCACCGCGGTGGGCTGCGACATCCGCATTGCGTCGGACGACTCGCGCTTCGGCGTGCCGGCAGCCAAGCTCGGCGTCGGTTACCGCTATGAACGTCTCAAGCAGCTCGAGGCGCTTGTCGGCCCGTCGTTCACGATGGAAATTTTTTATACCGGCCGCCAGTTCAGCGCGCAGGAAGCATTGACGATGGGGCTCATCAATCGCCTGCTGCCCGTGGTAGAACTCGAAAATTATGTGCTCGATTATGCGAACACGATCGCCGGCAATGCGCCGCTGACGATCGCGGCAGTCAAGAAAAGCGTGGTCGAGATGGGTAAAAACGAATCGGCGCGCGACATCGCGGCGTGCGACAAGATGGTCGATGCGTGCTTCGCGAGCAAAGACTATATCGAGGGCCGCGACGCGTTCATGGAAAAGCGCAAAGCGGTGTTTCAGGGGAGCTAGAAGCAGCAGTGAGATGAGGAGTAAGGAGTGAGGATTCAGGGCAAGCCCGCCTGAGGTCTAATGCCTCAACTCTCCTCCTCAATCCCGCGCTACGCCGGCATAAAGGATTTGATGCGCTCCTGCAGCGCGGCGCGCACGTGCGCGCGCGCGGCCGCTTCGGCGGCATTCGCATCCCGTTTCTCGATCGCACGCACTATCTGGTCATGCTCTTTCAGCGCGGTGGCGGCGCGGTGCGGCAGGGTCATTTGCGATTTGCCTAGCAGGCCCATCGAGTCGCGCACGGTGATCAAGGCGCGCAACAGATAGCGGTTGTGAGCAGCGTGCCGCAGCGCCTGGTGGAACCGCTGGTTGTGCTCGGCAAGTTCCTCGAATTTTCCTTTAAGTTTTTTTTCGACGGCGACCAATTCCAGCAACTGCCTGACTTCAAGCTCGGACGCATGGCGTGCCGCGAGCCGGGCAGCAGTGCCTTCGAGCACTTCGCGCATTGTGTAAAGTTCAATGACAGCCGCGTGATCGAGCGTCGCGATCACGAGTCCAAACCGCGGCTCGTAGACCAGCAAGCCTTCGTTCTCGAGGCGACGCATCGCATCGCGCGCCGGCGTGCGGCTCATTTTTAACCATTCGGCCGTTTCTAT
>JANXRI010000325.1 GCA_025353085.1 Betaproteobacteria bacterium | reverse complement strand
AATCGCAACTCGGCGAGTTTGGGATCGGCGGCGCGGCCACGTCCGTACGCGGACGTAAGATCGGGCAGCAATTCGGTGTCGTTGCGCTCAGTGATCCATCGGTCGCGCAACGGCGCGAGGCCGGAGCGAATATCGATGGTGGCCGCCGGATCGGTGTAAGGACCGGACGTATCGTAAACGTAAATCGGCGGATTTTTTTCGACACCCATGCCGGCCGGCGTGTCCGACTGGCTGATTTCGCGCATCGGTACTTTGAGGTCTGCACGCGTGCCGTCGACATAGACCTTGCGCGAATTGGGCAACGACTTCACCGCGGCCTCGTCGACGTGGGCGGTTGCGCTTAGAAACTTGGGATTGGCGTTCATGTTTGCTCCTCGCGTTAAAGCAGGGAGGAGCGGCGCGAATGCGGTGGTGCGCCACGCTTCCCTGCGGCGGCATTATCCGCATCAGGTTCGAAGGGTCTTTCTCACCCGGCTGCCGGCTCCGATCGAGCCCCGCCAGGACCCCCAACGTGTGGCATCAAACTACTGGAATTATGGGATAATTGCAAGCTCGATTCTCTCATTTGCCGCGCCGATTTTCCCTTCGCCATGAACGCACAAACCGACGTCGAACGCGCCCGCTTCAACATGGTGGAACAGCAGATCCGCACCTGGGAAGTGCTCGATCAAAACGTGCTTGACCTGTTGTTCACCGTGCGGCGCGAAGATTTCGTGCTGCCGCAATACCGCAGCCTCGCTTTCGTCGACATGGAAATCCCGTTGACCGCCAACGCGGCGGGCGAGCGCATGCTCGCGCCGAAACTCGAGGCGCGCATGCTGCAGGAACTCACCATCAAGCCCGCTGACCGCATCCTCGAAGTCGGCACCGGCAGCGGTTACATGACTGCGTTGCTCGCGAAACGCGGCGCCCATGTGACGAGCGTCGAGATCAATCCTGAGCTGAGCGCGTCCGCTGCCGCCAAGCTGGCGGTGCACGGCATTACGAATGTAACGCTCGAAGTCGGCGACGCGGCCCGCGGCTGGAGCAGCAAAGCGCCGTATGACGTGATCGTGTTGACGGGTTCGGTGCCGGTGCTGTCCGAAGAATTTCAGCGCAGTCTGAAGCCCGGCGGCCGCATGCTCGCTGTCGTCGGCGAGGCGCCGGTGATGGAAGCGCGGTTGATCACGTACGCGGGCGCCGGCGCGGTGGCGGCCGTTGCGCTGTTCGAGACCTGCATTCCGGCGCTGCGAAATGCGCCGCAGCCTGAAAGATTCGTCTTTTGATTGAGCAACTGCCGGCGACGGCATTGAATGAGTGGCTGCACGACAGCACACGTGCCGCGCCTCTCGTACTCGACGTGCGCGAATCCTGGGAACATGCGCTGTGCAGTCTCGCCGACGCCCGGTTGGTGCCGATGCAGGAAATCCCCGCGCGCTGGAATGAGCTGCCGCGCGATCGCGACATCGTCGTGCTATGCCACCATGGCATGCGCAGCCTGCAAGTCGCGCAATATCTCGAGAGCGTGGGCCTGGAGCGTTTGCACAACCTGAACGGCGGCATCGCCGCGTGGGCCGATGAAGTCGACCCCTCGATGGCGCAATACTGACCTGACGATATGCACGCATCGATTCGGCACTTGTTGATAGCGGGTTTCGTGTTGAGCGAAGCGCTGCACGGTGCGCTCGCCGCTGATTTGTTGTCGGTGTATCGCGAAGCGCAGACCGCGGATGCCGTCTACGCCGGCGCGCGCGCGACTTACGCGGCGGGACAGGAGAAATTGCCGCAGGGACTGGCCGGATTGTTGCCGGCGATCAGCGCCTCAGGCAATACGCAAATCAACGAGCGCGATCTGCAGTTTCGCGGAAACTTATTCGGTTTCGTATCGGGCTCCTCGCGCTTCAATTCAAACGGCATCAACGTCACCGCGACCCAACCGCTGTTTCGCTTTCAGAACTGGATTACCTACGAGCAGGCGAAAAACCAGGTCTCGCAGGCTGAGGCCACATTTTTGCAGGCGAATCAGGATCTCATCATTCGCCTCGCGCAAGCCTACTTCGACATTTTGCTCGCCGAAAACAACGTGACGCTGGCCGCGGCACAGAAAACCGCGTTTTCCGAACAACTTGCGCAAGCCAAGCGTAACTTTGAAGTGGGCACCGCGACGATCACCGACGCCAACGATGCGCAGGCGCGCCATGACCTCGCCGCCTCGCAGGAGATTGCGGCGCAGAACGATCTGGAAATTAAAAAGCAGGCATTGCGCCAGATCATTGGCCGCGTGGCGCCGGAAATCGCGCGCGTTGGCAGTCGCTTTACGCCGCAGTTGCCGACCCCCAATAACATGGACGAGTGGGTCGACAACGGCACCGCCACCAGCCTGCAAGTCAAAATTGCGCAGTTCAACGTCGATGTCGCGGGACAGGAAGTGTCGAAGAATCGCAGCGCTCATCTGCCCACGCTCGATGCGGTGGCTTCGTACCAGGAAGCGGCCCAGGGCGCCGGCGTGCAAGGCGGGCCCGGCTTCGACAGCAAGACAAAATTCGTGGGCCTGCAACTCGCGCTGCCGCTCTATCAGGGCGGAACGATCAATTCGAGAGTTCGCGAAGCGATCGCCAACCAGGAAAAAGCACGCCAGGATCTGGAGAACACCAGGCGCACCGTGGCGCTCAACACTCGCTCCGCATTCTTAAGCGTCACCAACGGCGTCGCGCAGATCAAAGCGCTTGAAACCGCGCTCGCGTCGAGCCAGGGCTCGCTGGATTCAACCAAACTCGGCCAGGAAGTCGGGGTGCGGACGCAGGTCGATGTACTCAATGCGCAGCAGCAGCTCATCAGCACGCGCCGCGATTACGCCCAGGCGATTTACAGCTACGCGATCAACGTGTTGAAACTCAAAGGCGCGGCCGGCACCTTGAGCGACGAGGATCTCGCCTACGTCAATCAGTGGCTGGAAAAATAGCGGCCGATTTAAAACTTCAACAAGCCGACGACCCTCGCCGCAGCGCCGCGGTGGGCGCGTGCAAATTCGAGCCCAGCGGCACCCATGCGACGAGCCCGCGCGGGATCGAGCAGTAAACCGCGCGCGGCATCAATCGCGCCGGCCGCATCGGCAACGCTTACCGCTGCGCCCGCCGCGAGCGCTAATTGCGCGACCTCCGAAAAATTGTACGTATGCGGTCCGACCACGACCGGACATCCCGCCGCGCATGCTTCGATCAGATTCTGCGCACCGAACGGCAATAGACTGCCGCCGATGATCGCCACGTCGCAGGCCGCGTAGTACGCAAACATTTCCCCCATGCTGTCGCCGAGCACGATGCGCGTGTGCGCCGCAATCGGCTGCCTCGCGCTGCGACGCTGGTACGCGATGCCCGCGCGTTCGAGATGCGCGGCGACTGCATCGAAGCGCTGTGGATGGCGCGGCACGATAACAATCAGCAGGTTGGCCACTTCGAGCTGCTCCAATGCCGGCAGCAATAAGGCCTCCTCCCCTTCACGCGTGCTCGCGCACAGCAGCACGGGTCGTGCACGGCCCCAGTCGTCGCGCCAGCGCGCCCCGCGCTCAAGAAGTGCCGGATCCGGCCTGATGTCGAATTTGAGATTGCCGGTCACGGTAACCGCGCTCGCGCCGAGCGACTGCAGGCGACCCGCGTCGGCATCGGTTTGCGCCGCTATTCCCGCCAGCTCGTTCAGGCATTCCTGGGCAAACAGCGGAAATCGTGCGTAACGGCGGCGCGACTTTTCCGACATGCGCGCATTGACGAGATAAATGGGCACCCTACGGGCACGGCACGCGTGAATCACGTTCGGCCAGATCTCGGTTTCCAGCAACAGGCCGCACACCGGTTTGAAATGATCGAGGAAGCGCGTTACAGCAAACGGAAAATCATACGGGAGATAACAGCGCTCTACGCCATCGCCAAATAATGCGAGACCGGTTTCGCGCCCGGTCGGCGTCATGTGCGTCAACAGTATCCGGTGCCGCGGATAGTGGCGCTGCAATTCCTGGATCAGCGGCGCCGCTGCGCGCGTTTCACCGACCGACACCGCATGCACCCAGATCAGCGGTCCCGGCGCGGCCTTGGCATAGCGGCCGAACCGCTCCGCGATATGTTCCAAATAAGATGGCTGTCGCCGCGCGCGCCACCACAGATGAACCAGTGCACGCGGCAACAGCGCGTAGAGCAGTAACGTATAAGCAAGCCGCGAGGCACTCACGGTGCGAGCTCGTGGACGGCCGCGATGACTTGTTGCGCTGTCGGCGGGTGGCCGATGCCGCCCAAATTAACGGCGCGCGCGCAGCCGTAAATCCCGGTTGCGGCCGGATCGGTGGCGACATAAATGCCCACGGTCGGCACGCCCAGTGCAGCCGCCAGATGTGTGAGGCCGGTGTCGACGCCGATCACCGCTTGGGCGCCGGCCATCATTCCGGCGAGTTCTTCGAGACTCAATGCGGGTGGAACAACCGCCTCTCGCAACTTCCCGGCGATGCGCCCGCTGCGCTCGCGTTCTCGTTCGCTGCCGAACGGCAGAACGCACGTCATACCGGCGTTGTTTAAAGCGTCGCCGAGCGACCGCCAGTGCTGCTCGTCCCACAACTTGTACTCGCCGCTCGACGCATGCAATAACACCGCATAGGCGCCCGTGGCGAGCCAGGGAAACGTACGGGGCGCGACGTTAAGACCGTAATTTATTCGTGGCGGCACTGCATAACCGAGCGCGCGCGCAATCAGCAAGCGCGTTCGTTCGACTGCATGCAGGTCCCACGAAATCCGGTACGTATGGTGGTAGAACGGCGCGAGCGGCTCGCGCGCACTGTGAAAATCGAGTCCATGCCGGACGCCGCGCGCGGCGCGCGTGATCAGCGCGCTTTTTATAAGCCCTTGCGCGTCGATGATTGCATCATAAGTCTTTGCGCGCAGCCGCCGCCGGCAGGCGCTGATCTCGTCGCGTATCTCACCGCGCCACCACACGCGCCGCCAGCGCCGCATCGCCACCGAAATCGTCTCGTCCACGCCGTCATGCAACCGCGCGATCGGCAACAACGACTCTTCGAGTACCCAATCGATTTGCGCGTCCGCCACCGACGCCTTCAAATCCGTGATTGCCGGCAACGCATGAATTACGTCGCCAAGCGAGGATGTTTTGACGAGCAGAATTTTTTTTATAGCCACAGACGAAGCCGCTTGTTTCTCAATACCGTAAGCCTACACGCAGCGGGCCTTTACGCATAGAATGCGTCGACGTCATTTCGAAACGTGCAGCCGCGTTGCACACAAAAGATTCCGCGATGAAAGTGTCATCCACCGTATTGCCTGAAGTGCTCACGCTCGAGCCGCGGGTATTCTCGGATGAGCGCGGATATTTTTTTGAAGGCCACAACCAGCGCGCATTCGAGACGGCCGCGGGGATACAACTGACGTTCGTTCAGGACAATCAGTCGCGCTCGAAAAAAAATGTTTTGCGCGGACTGCATTACCAAAATCCGCATTCGCAGGGCAAATTGCTGCGCGTGTTGGCAGGTGAGGTGTTCGACGTGGTCGTCGATATCCGGCGCAGTTCAGCTAATTTCGGCAAATGGAACGGCATCACCTTGTCGGCCGACAACCGGCTCGCGATCTGGGTGCCGGCCGGTTTTGCGCATGGATTTCTCGTATTGTCGGACCATGCGGAGGTGCTCTACAAAACCACCGACTATTACGCGCCGCACCATGAGCACTGCATTATGTGGAACGATCCCGACCTGGCGATTGCATGGCCGCTCGCCGGCCCGCCCGACCTGTCCCCCAAGGATAAGCAAGGTTCGTCATTCAAGGACGCCCGGGTTTTCGCGTGACGCGAATCTTGCTCACCGGCCGAACCGGTCAGGTCGGCGCTGAATTAGTCGCGGCCCTTGCCCCGCTCGGCGACGTGCTCGCGCTCGATCGCAATGCGTTGGATTTGACAGATGCGGCAGCGATCAGCGGCGTCGTGCGTGAAGCGCGACCTGACATCATCGTCAATGCGGCCGCTTATACCGCGGTGGATCGCGCCGAAGCCGAACCCGAACTCGCGATGGCGATCAACGGCATGGCGCCCGGCGTGCTCGCGGCCGAAGCGCAACGCCTGAATGCGTTGCTGGTTCATTACTCCACCGATTATGTTTTCGACGGCAGCAAAATCGGCGCTTACACTGAAGACGACGCACCGAATCCGGTCAATGTTTATGGCCGCACCAAGTTAGCCGGCGAGCGCGCCATCCAGGCATCAGGCGCAAGACATCTGATCCTGCGCACCAGCTGGGTCTATGGCGCGAGCGGCAAAAACTTTCTGGTCACGATACGCCGGCTCGCTGCCGAGCGCGACGAACTCAAAATCGTCAACGATCAATTCGGCGCGCCGACCTGGTGCCGCGATCTGGCAAGCGCCACCGCCACCCTGCTCGCCCACGTCGCGGATGCCGACGATGCCACATTCAACGGCATCTATAACCTGAGTTCGGAAGGCATGACGTCCTGGCATGATTTCGCGGCCGCAATCCTTGCCGACACGCATGACCCCGCGACCGCGCGCCGCGCCACACTTATTGCAATCCCGACATCGGATTACCCGACGCCTGCGCAGCGGCCGCGCAATTCGGTATTGACGCATGACAAAGTGCGACACAGGTTTGGCATAGCGTTGCCGGCGTGGCGCGCCAGCCTTAAAGCGTGCCTGGCTGGAACGCGGTGATGGGTGATGGGTAAGGGGTAAGGGGTAAGGGGTAAGGGGCAAAGGGCAAAGGGCAAAGGATGAGAGAATTGGTCCCAATCCCTTAATCACCCATCACCCATCACCCATCGCTCATCGCCCCTCACCCCTTACCCCATTTCCCCTTCCCCGCTACTTCCTTCCATACGCATCGTCAAACCGTACGATGTCGTCTTCTTCGACGTACTCCCCGGTCTGCACTTCGATAATTACGAGCGGTTCGCGCTGCGCGTTCGATAGGCGATGCCGATTGCGGGCGGGAACAAACGTCGACTCGTTAGCGTGCACCAGAAATTCGCGCTCACCGTTGACCACATTCGCGATGCCGGCGATCACCACCCAGTGCTCGCTGCGGCGGTGGTGCATCTGCAAACTGAGTGCTGCGCCGGGATTGACGACGATGCGTTTCAATTTAAAGCCCGGCCCCTGCTCGAGCAGCGTATAGCTTCCCCACGGACGCGTCACCGTGCGATGGATTTTGTGCGCCGCGTGGCCAGCGAGTTTCAGGCGCTCGGTGACCGCTCTGACCTCCTGCGCCCTGGTGCGGTCCGCGATCAAGAGAGCATCAGGCGTATCGACGATCAGCAAGCCATGCACGCCGACGCCGGCCACTACGCGGTCGGCGCTCTGCACGTAGCAGTCACTGCTGTCGATCATGATCGATTCGCCAACCGTGCGATTGCCTGCCGCATCGGGCGGCGTCAATTCGCTGACCGCATTCCACGATCCCACGTCGCTCCAACTGAACGCGGCGCGCACCACTGCGACGTTCGCCGCCTTCTCCATCACCGCATAATCGATCGAAATCGCGGAGAGCGCGCTGAAACTCGCGGCGTCGAGGGTGACGGCATCGCCTTTACGATCGGGCGTCGCGGCGAAACAATGCCCCGCCGCCGCGTGCAGCGCCGGCGCATATCGCAGCAAATTGTCGAGCAGTGTTTTTGCGGTTAAGCAGAACATCCCCGAATTCCACAGATGCGTACCGGCGGCCACGAATTTTTCGGCCAGCGCCAAGGTCGGCTTCTCGACGAACCGCTCGACGTCGGCGGCGGTTTCATCGATCGCGCGCCCGCATTCGATGTAACCGTAGGCGGTCTCGGCGTGCGTGGGCTTGACGCCGAACACCACAATCCGCCCCTGCGCGGCAAGGCGCTGCGCGACATTGACCGCTGCCTTGAATTTTTCGAGCGGCGCGACGATATGGTCGGCGGGCAGGACAAGCAGGATCGTATCAGGTCCCCACTGTTTCATCGCGTAAAGCGCAGCGAGCGCGATTGCAGGCGCAGTATTGCGTGCGCACGGTTCGAGCAAAATGAGCGAGTCGACGTCGGGTTGCTCCGCCCGAAATTCTTCGCGCGTCGCGTGCAGATATTCGTGATTGGTCACCGTGATGACCGGACCCGCACCTGCGAGCACAACTGCCCGCTGCAGGGTCTTCTGCAACAAGCTTTTCCCGTCGGCGAGCCGGATGAACGGCTTCGGATATGACTCGCGCGATACCGGCCACAAGCGGGCGCCGACACCACCGGCGAGAATTACGGGAATCAGCATGTCTGCATTGCGCTTCGTCTGTTAGTCAGGCGCACGATGATTCGCGACTGCACGCCTGGTTACTTATGAGAGGCTGGCCTTTCCAAGTATAATCAATCGGCCATCAATACAGCAGCATAGGTGCATGAAAAAAACCGCATTGATAACCGGCATCACCGGTCAGGATGGCGCCTACCTTGCCGAATTCCTGCTCGGCAAAGGCTATGTCGTGCACGGAATCAAGCGCCGTTCGTCGCTATTCAACACCGACCGCATCGACCATCTGTATCAAGACCCGCATGTATCGCACCGCCGCCTGATACTTCATTATGGCGACATGACCGATTCTTCGGCGTTGATGCGCGTGATTCAGCAAGTGCAACCGGACGAAATCTACAACCTTGCCGCGCAAAGCCACGTCGCCGTATCGTTCGAGGAGCCCGAGTACACCGCGAATTCGGATGCGCTCGGCGCGCTGCGGGTGCTCGAAGCCATGCGCATATTGAAGCTCCACGACAAAACGCGTTTCTATCAGGCGTCGACTTCGGAGCTGTTCGGCAAAACAACCGAATCGCCGCAGCGCGAATCCACGCCGTTCTATCCGCGCTCGCCATACGCCGTGGCGAAGCTTTACTCCTACTGGATTACTGTCAATTACCGCGAAGCGTATGGCATGTTCGCGTGCAACGGCATCCTGTTCAATCATGAGTCGCCGGTGCGCGGCGAAACTTTCGTCACGCGCAAAATCACGCGCGCGCTCGCCCGCATCAAGCTCGGTCTGCAGGACTGCGTGTACCTCGGCAACCTCGACGCGAAGCGCGACTGGGGACATGCGCGCGATTATGTTGAAGCGCAATGGCTGATGCTGCAGCAGGACAAGCCCGAAGATTTCGTGATCGCCAGCGGCGTGCAGTACAGCGTGCGCGATTTCGTCGACGCCGCCGCGAACGAGCTCGGGTTCAAACTCCGGTGGCGCGGCAAAGGCGTTAAAGAAACTGCGGTCGTCGACCCGGCCCCGCGCGCCAAAGGCGGCTCGCCGACGCGCGGCCAGACCGTCGTGCGTGTCGACCCGCGCTATTTCCGGCCAACTGAAGTTGATTCGCTGTTAGGTGATGCCCGCAAAGCACGGCGCAAACTTGGCTGGAAGCCACGCACTTCATTCAAGGCGTTAGTCGCCGAGATGGTACGTGAAGACCTGAAGGCAGCCGAGCGCGATGAACTCGTCAAGCGCCACGGCTACAGCGCCTACGATTATCACGAGTAGCGCCGTGTTTATGCGCAGGGACCTCCGGAGGTAAGATACGCTCATGAAAGTCAGACTGCATCCACACTCCAAGAATCGATTGCAAGAGCGTGGAGCGACTGAGGAAGAGGTAATTGCAACGATCGAGCGCGG
>JANXRI010000296.1 GCA_025353085.1 Betaproteobacteria bacterium | reverse complement strand
CAACAAGTTCACTTACGGCGTACGCCTGCCGGTTATCAATAAAAAAATCGTCGACATCAACGCGCCGCAGCGCGGTGAAGTCATGGTGTTTAGGTATCCCGAAAATCCGTCGCTCGATTACATCAAGCGTATCGTCGGGGTGCCGGGCGACAAAGTGAGCTATCAGAACAAGCGGCTGGCTATCAACGGCCAGGAGATCAAGACGGAGCCGGACGGCCAATATAATTATGTCGAGACCGGGCTCAGTTTCGTATCGACCCAGCGTATAACAGAATTGCTGGCGCCGGATCATGCGCATTCGATTCTTATCAACCCGGATATTCCTACCTTGCGTGTCTCCGATGTCAGGCGGTTCCCTTTCCACGAGAATTGTGCCTACAATGAAACGGGATTCACCTGCACAGTGCCGCCGGGTAATTACTTTATGATGGGGGACAACCGCGACAGCAGCAGCGATAGCCGCTACTGGGGTTTTGTGCCGGATGAGAACATCGTTGGCAAGGCCTTCCTCATCTGGTGGAATTTCGATGAGTTCAAGCGTATCGGTCAGTCCATAAAATGACAGGAAGAGTCATGAAAAAACAGCGTGGCGTGAGTTTAAGCGGGCTGCTTGTGTTCTCGGTTATCCTTATATTTATCTTGCTGCTGGGCTTCAAGCTGTTCAAGCCTTACACGGAGTATTTTGCGTTGCAGAAAATATTCCGCACCCTCGCCTTGAAACCGGAAGTCAAGGCCGGGACGCGGCGCGACGCGATCGCGGCGTGGGCCGGATACGCCCAGATCGACGGCATTACGTCCATCGGCGGTGACGATATAGAGATCACCAAGGACGGCAACAATGTGATCGTCAGCGCCGCCTATCAGGCGAAAGTGCCGCTGTTCAAAAACTACACACTGCTGATCGACTTCAATCCGAGTTCGGCTAAGTCCGGACTGTAACGCAACGGCGGGGCAGTCGACTTCAAAAGCATGGTTCGTCATACCCTCGCCGAAATCACGGGTTACTCGTTCGTCAATGCCGATTTGCTGAGCCAGGCATTGACTCACCGCAGTTTCGGTATTCCGCACAACGAACGGCTGGAATTTCTCGGCGATGGCGTCCTTAACTGCATCGTCGCGGCGGTGTTGTTCGAGCGCTTTACGCAGTTGCCCGAAGGCGAGCTTTCACGCCTGCGCGCGAGCCTCGTCAACCAGCAAAGCCTGTTCGAGATCGCGCAGCAAATGAATCTGGGCGGCCAGTTGCTGCTCGGCGAAGGCGAACTCAAAAGTGGCGGCGCCCAGCGTCCGTCCATCCTCGCCGACGCGCTGGAGGCGCTGATCGGCGCCACATTTCTCGATGGCGGATTTATCGCCGCTTACGCGCTGGTAGTACGGTTGTTCGAGCGCCAGCTGAGCGACGCCGACTCGACATCCGT
Organism: Betaproteobacteria bacterium; assembly: GCA_025353085.1. Taxonomy (GTDB): domain Bacteria; phylum Pseudomonadota; class Gammaproteobacteria; order Burkholderiales; family SG8-41; genus PALSA-1004. The sequence goes on along the minus strand of JANXRI010000296.1, from coordinate 1,953 downwards.
CGACAAAGACCCGAAGACGCTGTTGCAGGAATTTCTGCAGAGCCGCCGGATCGCGCTTCCGCATTATTCGGTCATTGCGACGGCAGGCGAGGCACACGAGCAAAGTTTTCGTGTCGAATGTGCGATTCCGGCGCTGAATATCCGCACGCATGGCGAAGGCAGCAGCCGCCGCGGCGCCGAGCAGATCGCCGCCCGGCGCGCTTATGATTTGAGGGTTCAACCAAAATGAGTAAGCCAGTCGTTCCGTTCCGCGCGGGCTATATTGCGATCGTCGGCCGCCCGAATGTCGGCAAATCTACTTTGTTGAACCGCCTGGTTGGCCAGAAGCTCAGCATCACTTCACGCAAACCGCAGACCACGCGCCAGCGCATCACGGGGATCCTGACGCGCGACGATGCCCAATTGATGTTCGTCGACACGCCCGGTTTTCAGACGCGCCATACGAGTGCGCTGAACCGGCATATGAACCGTACCGTTACCCAGGCGCTCAATGACGTCGACGTTATTGTGCTGGTCGTCGAGGCCGGCCGTTTCAGTGCAGAGGATCGCGCGCTGCTTCCGCTGCTGCCTGCCGGATCCAAAGTCCTGCTGGTCATCAACAAGATCGACCGTCTCGCGGATCGGGCACTGCTGTTGCCTTTCATCACTCAGGTCTCCGCTGAGCGGGAGTTCGCCGAGATCGTGCCGGTTTCCGCATCAAAGGGGCATGGCGTCGACGAACTCGCCAGGACGATCAGCCGGTATCTGCCCGAACAACCGGCGCTATACGGCGCCGACGAGATTACTGAGTCCAGCGAGCGTTTCCTGGCCGCCGAAATGATTCGCGAAAAGCTGTTTCGCCTGCTCGGCGACGAACTGCCGTATGCGAGCGCGGTCATAATCGATAAGTTCGCGCTTGAAGGCACCATGCGGCGCATTCACGCGTCCATCATCGTCGATAAGGATACCCACAAGGGAATCGTGGTGGGCGCCAAAGGTGCGCAACTTAAAGCGATCGGCACCAAGGCGAGACTCGATATGGAAAAACTATTCGGCAGCAAAGTTCACCTTGAACTGTGGGTCAAGGTCAAACGCGGATGGGCCGAAAATCAGCAGGTCATGAAACAGCTCGGTTATGGGTGATCAACGCGGGTGATGAAGGCGGCTGATGCAGGCAGGGCGCGGCACGACGCGGAACCTGCGTTCGTGCTGCATAGTTATCCGTATCGCGAAACCAGTCTCATCATCGAAGCGTTCACGCGCAATTGGGGCCGCGTTGCATTGGTTGCGCGTGGCGCGCGGCGGCCGCGGTCCGCATTGCGCGGTGTTTTGCTCGCGTTTCAACCCCTTCTATTAAGCTGGGGTGGCAAGGCCGAGTTGCGCACACTGCACAAAGCCGAATGGCAGGGCGGCTTGCCGCAACTGCGGGGACGCGGACTTCTCTGCGGGTTTTATCTGAATGAGCTGATGCTCAAGTTGCTCGCGCGCGACGATGCGCACGAAGCGCTGTTCGAAACCTATCACGCGACGCTCATCGCTTTGACGAACGGGGGCGAGCACGCGATGACGCTGCGTAGTTTCGAGCAACGCCTTCTGAAAGAGGCGGGCTACGCGCTGACGCTCGACCGCGATGCGATTAGCGGCGAATCGATCGCTGCCGAATACAGTTACCGATACCTCGTCGAACGCGGGCCGGTGCGCATCAAACACGCAGCGCTACACGTTGCCGAGAGGGGCGAGGGCGATGAAAACCGGTTAGAATTGAGCGGTCAAACGCTGCTCGACATGGCGCGTGACAATTACGCGAGCCCGGCCACCCAGCAGCAAAGCAAGGCTTTGATGCGCATCTTGATAAATCACTGCCTCGGTAACCAGATTTTGAACACGCGCCAGCTGTTGATGGATATACGGCAACTATGACGCGGCTCAGCGTCAACCTCAATAAGATCGCGTTACTGCGCAATGCGCGAACGC
>JANXRI010000030.1 GCA_025353085.1 Betaproteobacteria bacterium | reverse complement strand
GAGCACGGAGTGCCCGCCTACGTAGTGTTTCACGACGCGACGCTCGCCGAGTTGGCCCGCGAATGTCCGTCGACTGTCGATGCGCTTAGTCGAATCTCCGGGGTGGGTGCGCGCAAGCTCGAGCGCTATGGTGAAGACCTGCTCGCGGTCATGAGAGCGTAGTTTGCCACCGCATTACTTGCGAGGGAGGCGCGGTTTGCGCGGCGCGTTACTGAATAGCCGGTCGTAAAGCCGGTTGGGCAGCAGGCGTAACACGCGCGCCACGATCGCTATTTGCCATGGAATTACTGCAAACGTCTTGCCGCGGTCAATGATTTTCACGATCGCGCGGGCTGCGGTATCCGCGCTCAATATAAAAGGCATCGGATAAGGATTAGCCGCCGTCATCGGGGTTGCGATATAGCCGGGACAAATCGTGATGACCTTGATGCCGCTTGCGCGCAGCTCGACGCGCAGGCTTTCGAGATACGAAATCGCGGCAGCCTTCGATGCTGAATACGCGGCTGCGCCCGGCAAGCCGCGGTAGCCGGCTACGCTGGCGATACCGACGAGCGTACCGCGCCCGGCCTCGCGCATGGCTGCGATGAAAGGTTGAAACGTGTTGAGCATGCCGACGACGTTGATGTCGAGCACGTCCTGGAAAGCCGCAAGGTCTTCCGGCTGTTCAGTCAGTGTGCCGGTGCTGACGCCCGCGTTCGCAATCACGATGTCGGGGCAACCGTGGCGCGAAATGAACGAGGCCGCGGCGGCCCGCAGTGCCGCGCTGTTGCGCACGTCGAGGGCGAAAATCTGAAACGGCGTGCCTAGTTTTCCTGCAAGTGCTTGTAACTCGGCTTCCCGGCGCGCGATCAGGCCGAGCACAGCCCCGGTGCTGCCGTACTCGCGCGCGAGCGCAGCGCCGATACCGCTCGACGCGCCGGTTACGATGACGCGTCGCATTACGTACGCACGAAGAATTGAGAACCAGCGGCCGGTCAGGCTTACTGGGCGGCCTTTTCGCGTTGCTGGCGCGCAATCCGGACCAGACGCTCGAGGATGTTGATTGTTTTTGGCGATGAGCCGTCGGTCAGGAAATGCCCGTCGACGACCAGCGAAGGCGTGCCTTGAATGTCGTAGTCAAGCGTTTGCTTGCGCGCGCGTTCGACCTTTCGCCGCGTTTCGTCCGAGCGGTAAATGGCCATAAACTTGTCGGGGTCGAGCCCTTGTTTGGCGGCCCATTCCGAAATCACTTTGTCCTGGCTCATGTAAAGATCGTCGACGTGGTAGCCGTGAAACACGGCGGGGTGCAGGCGTTCCACTTCGCCCAGCGCTTCAAGCGTGAAATACGTTTTTGCGAGCGGTACCCAGGAATCGTGGCGCACCACCGGAATATGCCGGTAAACGACGTCGGCCGGTTTACCTTGGCGCCAGCGTTCAAGGCGCGGCAACAGCTCGTTGCAATGCTGGCAGCCATAAAAGAAAAAATCGATGACTTCGATTTTGTCGCCGGTCTCGATCGGCTGCTGGCGGATTTCACGATAGTCGGCGTCGGTCTTGCTCGATTGCGCGGCGGCCGGCAGCGCGAGACAAGCAAGCGCGAGCAATACCGCAAGCCGCCACAACCAAGGCGCGGACGCCGGCATCATTACTTACCGGCGCGTTCCTTGCGCGCCTGCGCAATCAGTTGATCCACGACGTGAAAGAAACGGTCGTAATTTACGCTGCCATCCGCATTGGGGAAATTCGACGGACTCGTCAAAAATTTGCCATCAACTGCTACCGCCGGCGTGCCTGGCACATCATAGGTCCGGGTCAGCTCCTCCGAGCGCTTGGTGCGGTTGTTGACCGCAAATGAGTTGTACGCGTCGAGAAATTTTTGCTTGTCCACGCCTTTGGAGCCGAACCAGTCCGCGATGGCACGCGGTTCGTTAACGAGCGCACGCTGCTTGACGCTGTCTTTTTCCTCGTGAATGGCCGCAAATAAAGCATCGTGGTATTTGGACGTCAGACCCATCGCGTCGAGCGCGTAGTATGTGCGCGTCAAGGGTTCCCATGTGGGCGACCCGAACGTGCCAGGCACCGCGCGAAATTCGACGTCGGCAGGCTTGCGCTTTAACCACGCTTTGAGCGCCGGCTCAAGGTGGTAGCAGTGCGGGCAACCGTACCAGAAAAATTCGATCACTTCGATCTTCTTGCCGCTGTCCGTCGGCTGCGCCGGGCTAACCTTGGTGTAGTCACGCCCTACAGAGGGGGCCTGTTGAGCCCATGCGCTGCCTGCCGCAATCAACATAACCAGCGCTGCAATATGACCCACCTGCACAAATAACTTCATTTTGTCTCCCAAAATTTACTTGACAGCCTGCGCCGGCGTTTCGCGAACCTTGATTAGAGTCGTCTCGACACCGTTTTGTTTCAAAGTGTCACGCGCCCGATTCAAGTCCTCGATTGCAGTATACGGGCCTACGCGCACACGGTGCCAAACGCCTTTGTCGGGCAAGGCGGTCGTCTGGACAGAAGCAGCCATGCCCGCGAGCGCCAAACGGGCTTTCAGATTATCGGCGTCGGACGCGTTCTGGAACGCGCCCGCCTGCAGGTAAAACGTTTCTGTCACCTGCGCCGGCTTGCGCTGGGCGTCTTTAAATTGCTGCTCGGTGACCGGCTCTTCCGAGCCGGGCAGTATTTTGTAAAAATCAAACCGCGGCTTGCCATCCGTTGATTTGGCCGGTCTGTCTTCGCTTTTGGCCGCATCCTGATGTTTCGGCAGTTCTTGTTTCGGTGGGGGCGCCGTCCGGTTGACGAATGGCGTCGGCATCTTATTGATGTACCACGCGACCGCAAGCGCAATACCGAGCCCCATCAGCAGGCCGATCAGAATACCAACCAGCAACGACCCGGCGCCGCTTTGGCTGCCGCTCGCTCGTTTGGCGGGCCCTTTGTAGTCCTTGCTCATGGCCGAATTTTACATTTTTTCAGGTGCTGACACACCCAGGACCGCGAGCCCGTTCCTTAAAACGTGCCTGACGGCGACAGCCAGTGCGACGCGCGCGAGTTTGAGCGGCTCTTCGGCAACCAGCAGGCGGGTGCCGTTGTAATAGCTGTGAAACTCGGCGGCAAGTTCGCGCAAATAAAAGGCCACCAGATGAGGTGACAGCTCACGCGCTGCGTTCTCGATGACGATCGGATATTCCGAGAGTCGCGACAACAGGGCCGATTCCGGTTCCGCCGTGAGCGGCGACGGATCCGTACTTGCCAGGGCGGCTGTCTGGCCGCCCCATTGCTCGAGCAAGCTGCAGACGCGTGCATGTGCGTATTGCACGTAATAAACCGGATTGTCGTTGCTCTGCGACTTGGCGAGGTCGAGATCGAAATCGAGATGCTGGTCGCTTTTGCGCAGCACGTAGAAAAAACGCGCCGCGTCGTTGCCGACTTCTGCACGCAGCTCGCGCAGCGTGACGAACTCGCCGGAACGTGTCGACATCGATACCTTTTCGCCCCCTCGAAACAACACGGCAAACTGGACGAGCGCAACCTCGAGCTGACCGGGATTCGCACCGAGCGCGGCCAGCGCGCCTTTGACGCGCGGAATATAACCGTGATGATCGGCGCCCCACACGTCGATCACGCGCGAGAAGCCGCGCTCAATTTTATCGAGGTGATAGGCAATGTCCGACGCGAAGTACGTGAACTGGCCGTTCTCGCGACAAACCACGCGGTCCTTCTCATCACCGAACGCCGTCGATCGAAACCACGTCGCGCCATCCTTTACGTAAAGATGTCCACCGGTTTCCAGCTGGTCGAGCGCACGCTTGATTTTGCCGCTGGCGTATAGCGACTGTTCCGAGTACCAGCAGTCGAACGACACGCCGAATGCCGCGAGATCTTCGCGGCAATCGGCCAACTGTGTATGCAACGCGCAGGCGTGGATGATTGCATAATCGGCGCCGAGCAAACGCTTGGCGTTACCGATCAAATGATCGAGACGCAGTTCAGGGTCTGCTACTTCGTCAGGCGCGCCGTCGAAGACTTCAGCCGCGTCACGGAGGTAGCGCTTACTGTCTTGAAGCCGAAGCGCCTGCGCCATTACTTTTACGTAATCTCCCTGATACGCGGTGGGCGGAAATGCGACGGTTACTTCGCCCAACTCTAGATATCGGAGCCAGGTCGATAACGCCAGAATGTCCATCTGACGGCCGGCGTCATTGACGTAATACTCGCGCTGAACGTCGAAGCCGGCGGTGGTCAGAACGTTAGCGAGACTCGCCCCGAATGCCGCGCCGCGACCATGGCCGACGTGCAAGGGGCCGGTCGGATTCGCTGAAACAAACTCGACCTGAACCTTGGGGGTCGATCTAATCGCCGCGTTGCCGAATTCCGTCCCGCGCGCCAAGATATGCGGCACGATCGCGCGCTTGATGTCCGGTTTCAGAAAAAGATTGATGAAGCCGGCGCCCGCGATTTCGGCCTTGTCGATATACGGCGAAGCTGGGATCGCGGCGATCAATGCCGTCGCGATTTCGCGCGGATTGCGCTTCAAGGGCTTGGCAAGCTGCATGGCGACGTTGCATGCGTAATCGCCGTGCTGCGCCTGTTTAGGGCGCTCGACCACCGCCACCACTCCGGTCTCGGACGGCGCGACCACGGCGCGCGCTGCATCCATCAAATCGGCAACATGCGCGCGCAGATCTGGAAAGTCGAAAGTCGTCATGCTTTGATCGTCGATTCGATTAACTCGTTGTCAGGCAGTGAAATGCGGTGCGATAAAAAGTCGCAGATTCTAGCATGCAAGACATGCCTAAAGCCTGACTCACACCTCGAGTGGATCGACGTCGAGCGCCCACCGCACTTTACGTTCAGCGACCGCGCAAAGTTGAGCGTGCCACCTGCGTAGAAACTTTTGCAGCGTTGTGCGCGAATGCGCCTGCACGGTCAATTGCGCACGCTCTAGACCAGCCAGACGAACAAGGCTGGCGGCGACCGGATCGTAAATCGTCACCGCAGCATTCAGGTCACCCGCAATTTCAGCCGCGCGCGCAAGGAATTTGAGTGCCAAGGCTAACTGCGGCGCTTCGGCGCGTAGCACCGCTTGGTGAACGAACGGCGGGAAACCCGCTTGCTTGCGTTCGGCGAGAAGTTCTTGCGCGTATGCCGGGTAGTCGTGGCGGCTCAAGGCCCGATACAGCGGATGCTGCGGAAATTCGGTCTGAATCAATACGCGGCCGCGCGTGGCGCCTCGGCCCGCCCTGCCCGCGACTTGGGTTAAACGCGCAAACAGCCGCTCGCCGGCGCGAAAATCCGTACTGTACAAAGAACTGTCGGAATTGATGATGCCGACCAAGTTGAGCTGCGGAAAGTCATGTCCTTTGGCGAGGATTTGTGTGCCCACCAGAATATCGACCTCCTGCGCTTGAATTTGACGGCGCATGTCTTGCCAAGCGTGTTTGCGCCGGGTGCTGTCTCGGTCCACTCGTAATATGCGCGCCGCCGGAAACGTCCGCGCGAGCGCTGATTCAATCCGCTGGGTGCCTTGGCCGAGCGGCAGCAGATCGTGATTGCCGCACGCCGGGCACGCGGCGGGAATTATTTCGTGATGACCGCAGTGATGGCATTGAAGGCGGCGCGCCGTCGCATGCAGAACGAGTTTCGCTGAGCAGCGCACGCAGTCGGCGGTCCAGTTGCAACTTCGACATATCAGCACCGGCGCGTAACCTCGCCGGTTAATGAACACCAGACTTTGCTCGCCGCGGTGCATGGTCGCCTCGACCGCCTTCAGGAGATCTTGCGACATGCCATCGATGAGCGGCGAGTTGCGCGTATCGATATATTCAATTTCGGCCGGCATGGCGTTGACGGGCCGGGTCAGCGTGAGTAACCGGTAGCTGCCGGTCATCGCGTTTTGAAACGTTTCAAGCGCAGGTGTCGCCGAGCCGAGCAGGATAGGAATCGCACGCGCTTTTGCGCGCACGAGTGCCAAGTCGCGCGCTGAGTAACGCAGCCCGTCCATTTGCTTGAATGACGGATCGTGTTCTTCATCGACGATAATCAGACCGAGCTTCGGTAGCGGCGTAAATATTGAGAGCCGCGTGCCGAGCACGATTCCGGCGGCGCCAGACTGTGCAGCAAGCCATCCACGTAAGCGCTCGCTTTCGTTTAAACCGCTATGTAACGACACAACCGCTGTCGATGGAAAACGCGCACGCACCATCGCTTCCAATTGCGGTGTTAAGTTAATTTCGGGAACTAAGACCAGAGCCTGACGACCGCGGCGGAGCACGTCGCTAATGAGCTGCAAATAAATCTCCGTTTTGCCGCTGCCGGTGACACCCATGAGCAACCACGGCGTAAAACCGACGTGTCTGCTGCGAACACTGTCGAGCGTAATTTTTTGCTCGTCGGTCAACGCCGGGCCTTCGGTCTGACTCACTTCGGCCGCAACGGATGCTAGAGCAGGTGAACATGCGTATGGCTCAACCCAACCGAGCGTAAGCATTGCTTTCAGATTACTACGTGCAGTCGGCGCTACAGCGTAAAGCATCGCTTCATCGATCGCTCTGCCGGTTTTCCGTAACAGCGCGAGTAGCTCGCGCTTTACTTGTGCGCGTACCGGTAAGGTGGATGGATCAAATGTGCGTCCGGCGTCCGTGATACGGAACGCTTTTTTTTCTTCGAGCTTTAGCTGCTGACGGCGCCGAAGTCGGGTGGGCAACGCATTGAGAACGACCGCGCCCAGCGGATGATGGTAGTACTCGCTACAAAATCTGAGCAAGCTCAGCACATCTGATGGCAATGCCGGCACATCCCGCAGGATGCTTAATACATGTCGTACCCGTTCCGCCGAGAGCGACGTTGACTCCGCCAATTCCATGACGACGCCAACAGCTATTTTTTTTCCAAACGGCACCAGCACGCGTCTTCCGACGTCTTCCTGGTGAATCGCAGCCGCTGCGTAATCGAATAAAGTCGGCAGCGGTACGTCGAGAGCAACCCGCACAAATTTCATCATGGCCGATTAAAGATGCGTAGGTTATCGCCTACAGCTAGAGTGAATTCTTAAAACAGCGCGCAAGTCATTTAGTAAGCACGTATTTTTGAGACAACCCAAACTTTTGTGGATAACTTTGTTGATTAAAATTCAGGCGCGCCGCAAAAGCGCACCCCTGATTTTCTTGTACTTTTCGTTTTATACGAATTAAGTCTCAACACTTCAATGGTTTAACGATGCTGTCAGAGGGAAAGCCACAGTGTTGTTATTGAACAATGGAACGCCGACCCGTGCTGTGCATAAGTTGCTGGGGCAAGCCCTCCGCAGACCCACTATTGGCGCGGTTCTTGGTGGTATGCGAGGCTTAGCCGACGCACCGCCTCGACCAGCGCCGAGACGTTTTCGGGTGGCGTGAATTGGGAAATTCCGTGCCCTAAATTGAATACGTGCCCACTGCCGCTGCCGAAACCCGAGAGAATCTTGGTGGCCTCACGTTCGATCGCTTTCGGCGACGACAGCAAGATCGCTGGATCCAGATTGCCTTGCAACGCGACTTGCGCGCCTATACGCGCGCGTGCAGATGCGATGTCGACCGTCCAGTCGAGTCCAACTGCGTCGCAATCGATTGCTGCGATGCGCTCCAGCCAACCACCGCCTCCCTTGGTGAAAACGATATTTGGCACTCGCAAGCCAGCGTGTTCGCGCTCGATGCCGCTGATGATGCGGCGCATGTACTCAAGCGAGAACTCTTCGTAAGCGGACGTTGTAAGCGCTCCGCCCCAAGTATCAAAAATCATAACGGCTTGTGCGCCGGCTTCTATCTGCGCGTTCAAGTAAGCGGTCACTGCTTCGGCATTAACCCCGAGTATTCGATGCAGGAGGTCCGGACGCTGGTAGAGCATTTTCTTGACGGATGCAAAATCGCTGCTGCCGCGGCCTTCGATCATGTAACACGCAAGCGTGAACGGGCTGCCCGAAAATCCAATTAGTGGGACGCTGCCATCCAGCGCACGTCTGACCTGACTAACCGCGTCCAGCACGTAGCGCAAATGCGTCGTCGGATCGGGCGGGGCCAGCTTCCGGATCTCCGATTCATCCCGCAGCGGGCGCTCAAACCGCGGACCTTCACCCTCAGCGAAATACAATCCCAGACCCATGGCGTCCGGAATCGTCAAAATATCCGAGAACACAATCGCCGCATCGAGCGCGTATCGCGCCAGCGGCTGCAGCGTCACCTCGGTTGCGTAATTGGGATTCTTGCACAGTGCGAGAAAATTTCCCGCACGAGCGCGCGTCTGATTGTATTCGGGCAAATACCGGCCGGCTTGGCGCATCAACCAGACAGGCGTATAGGGCGTGGGCTGGCGAAGCAGGGCGCGAATGAATGTGTCGTTCTTGAGATCGGACATGCTACGGAAGGCGGGTGGTTTTGGTTTTTAACTTCATGATTCGTGTTTTGCGCGGCGACCGCACGTCGGCTGCAGACGCGGGGTAGCTAGCCAGGAAGTCATTTTAGAACGACCGAACCGTCAGCGTCGCCTACCGCGGCAAAACCGACGATCCCATTAGAAATTCGTCGATCGCGCGCGCGCATTGCCGCCCTTCGCGAATCGCCCACACCACCAGCGATTGACCGCGCCGCACGTCGCCTGCTGCGAAGACCTTGGGCACCGAAGTCGCATAACTGCCGGCGCCGTCGGTTACCGCTTTGGCGTTGCCGCGTGCGTCCTTGTCTACACCGAACGCGTCCAGCATCGATTGCGCCGGCGAAACGAAACCCATCGCGAGCAGCACCAGGTCGGCCTTCATCTCAAACTCGGAGCCGGGCACCTCCTGCATTTTGCCGTCTTTCCACTCGATGCGGGCGGCCACCAGCTTGTCGACTATGCCGTTGCTGCCTTCCAAGCGCTTGGTCACAACCGCCCAGTCGCGCTTCGCGCCTTCTTCGTGCGAAGACGATGTGCGCAAGCGCTGAGGCCAGTACGGCCATACCGGATTTTTGTCGAGGTCCGGCGGCATCGGCAACAGTTCAAACTGAGTGACCGAAGCGGCGCCATGTCGGTTTGAGGTACCGACGCAGTCTGAGCCGGTATCGCCCCCGCCAATGATGACCACATGCTTGCCCCCCGCCGAGAGTTCCGCGACATTCGAGTCACCTGCAACGCGACGGTTTTGCAGCGGCAAAAAG
>JANXRI010000252.1 GCA_025353085.1 Betaproteobacteria bacterium | reverse complement strand
CCCCCCTCGCTACGCGCTCGCCATAGGGAGACGGATGCAAAGCCCTTCTCCCTTGGGGAGAAGGGTGGGGATGAGGGCGCACGGTGTCGCCAATTACGGAATGCTCATTAATTCTCCGGCTTGATACCGGCCGTTTTAACGAGCGCGTTGAACTTGGCAACTTCAGCGCGGAAAAACGGCGTGAATTCCGCCGAGGTGTTGCCGCCCGGACGAAATCCCTGTTTTTCGATGATGCCGCGTAGCTGCGGATCGCGCAGAGCTTCCGCGAGCACCGCGTTGATGCGCGCGACGATGCGTGGCGGCGTTTTGGCCGGCACGAACAGCGCGAACCACGCGGTCACGTCGAAGCCCGGCAATCCCGATTCATCGAGCGTCGGAATATCGGGCGCGAGCGGCGAGCGATGCAGCGAACTGACTGCCACACCGCGTAACCGCCCGGCGCGCGCGTGCGGCAGCATGTACGGCGTGCCGCCGAATACCATTTGCGTTTGTCCGGCGATGGTTTCCTGAACCGCCTGCGGTGTCGCCTTGTAGGCGATATGCACGATCTCGGTTTTGCTCGCCTGCTTGAAGAGTTCGCCCGCCATGTGCGCAATGCTGCCGATGCCGAATGACGCGTAGTTTAATTTTCCCGGGTTCGCTTTCGCATAGGCAATCAACTCCGTTACGCTCTTGGCCGGCACACCGGGATTGACGCCGAGCAGCAGATCGACGTCCGCGAGATTCGACACCGGCGTCAAATCCGTCACGACGTTATAAGCGGGCTTATACAAACTGGGATTGATCGCAATCGCAATCGAAGTCACGAGCCACGTATAGCCATCAGGCGCCGAGCGCGCGACCATCTCTTCGCCGATCACGCCGTTCGCGCCGGGCCGATTGTCGATGACGATTTGCTGGCCGAGGTTGTCGGACATCTTCGGCGACAACGTGCGCATCAGGATGTCGCTCGAGCCGCCGGCGGCCATCGGTATCAGCAGGCGGATCGGGCGATTGGGATATGCGTCCTGCGCATGCGCTAGTGATGCTGCAACGATCAATCCCGCCGGCAGCAGACTGCTCATGAAGCCGTGGTGTACGATTTTGTTTTGCATGGGACGTTCCTCCGTGATTCGCCCGGCAGACGATAGCAAGTGCTGCTTGTCGGCGCAACTGACCGCGCATACACTCACAGCCTTCTAAAATTAATCTTGAACGGAGCAGCGCATTATGACCACCATCACTCGCGCCGTCGACGCCCATGCCCATGTCTTCGGCGGCCCCGAGTTTCCGTTTTCGCCCGACACTTTGTATTCGCCGCATCCGAGCCAGATGGGCACGCCCGCAAAATTTCGTGCAGTGCTGGCGGCGCACGGCAGGACGCACGGATTGCTTGTCGGCGCGGGCCCTTATGGCGACGACAATCGCTGCATGTTGCAGGCGATCGCCGAATCGGACGGTCACTTCAAAGGCGTGGCGCTGGTCAAAGCGACTGCGGCGGAAGCGGAACTTGCGGCACTCAAAGCGCAAGGAGTCGTCGGTGTGCGCATGAATTTAATGGGGCATGGCATGCGTCCCCTGACCGAGCCGGGCGCCGACAAACTGCTCGCCCATCTCAAGACGCTCGGCATGTATTTGCAACTCCATTTCCAGAAAGACGAATTGATCGCCGCGGCGCCGGTACTCAAAAAATCCGGCGTTCCTATGATGATCGATCACTTTGGGCGTCCCGATATTGCGAACGGGGTGAAGAGTGCCGGCTATCAGACGGTACTCGAGTTCGGCAAATCGGGGCAGGCGGTGATCAAGCTGTCGGGGCCGTTCCGTTCTTCGGTGCGGGGTTACCCGTACACCGATGTCGATCCGTTCATTGCAGCAGCGATCGACGCCTACACGCTCGACCGTTGCGTGTGGGGTTCCGACTGGCCCTTCGTGCGCATGGACGAGCGCATGGACTACGGGCCGCCGGCGACTTGTTTGCCGCGCTGGCTGCCGGATGTGAAAGACCAGCAGAAAGTTTTATGGGACACGCCGGCGCGGCTGTTTGGTTTTAAGTGATACCGGTTCGACGCTCTGAAAAAAGGCGCCGGTCAAATCGATCGTGAAGTGAACACGGAATAAAATATTTTGGCTTGATCGTTCTAATGTTTATGGACCACACTCTTACCCCCATTGCGTAAACGAACAAAGGTGAAATCATGAGCGGCTATCCGACAATCATTCACACCGAAGAAGGCATGCGCGACGGGCTCCAGATCGAAAGCCCGGATATCCCGCTCGAAGCGAAAGTCCGCCTGCTCGATGCGCTGTCCCAAACCGGCCTTAAGGAAATTGCGGTCGGCTCGTTTGTGAGCCCGAAGTGGACGCCGCAAATGGCGTGCATGGACGATCTCGTCAAAGCATTTCATCCGAAGCCGGGCGTGCGCTATACATACACCGCGCTGAATGACAAAGGGCAGGACCGCGCAGCGGAATTCACGCCGCCGCTGTCGCCCAAAGCGCATGAGTATTCGACGCGTGTCGACATGTGCGACGTGTTCGCCCAGCGCAACACCAACCGCACGCAGGCCCAGCAGATCGCCGCGTGGCCGAAGATGATCGAGAAGGCGGTTTCCAAGGGCGCCCAGGACGGCGGCATGAATATCAGCAATTGCTTTGGCTCCAACTGGACCGGTGAAGTGTCGACCGAAAAATTGATGTCGATGTTCGACCGCATGATGCAGGCGTGGAATGACGCTGGCCTGCCGGTGAAGCGGATCGGCTTTTCCGACGCGACCGGCTGGAACATGCCGCACCAGGTCGAGCGCACGCTCGAGCAAGTGAAAGCGCGCTGGCCGACGATCACCGACTTCAATCTGCATTTTCATAATGCACGCGGCGCAGCGCTTGCTTCCGTATACGCAGCACTGCGTGTGTTAGACAGCGGCGATACAATGCGCTTGCAATCGTCGATCGGCGGCATGGCAGGCTGTCCTTACTGCGGGATGGGCCAGGCTGCGATGATGATCGCGACCGAAGATCTCATGCATATGCTCGAAGAGATGGGTATCTACACGGGTGTCGATCTGTACAAATTGATCGAAGTCGTATGGCTCGCCGAGGAAGTCGTCGGTCATCCGCTGTACGGTTTTGTGTCGAAGGCGGGACCGCGACCGCATTTCGACAAGCTGTATCCGATGGACATGCCGCGCATCGAGACGCTTGAGCAGGCGCGTCATTTCATTCTCGGACCGAAAGCCTACCGCGGCGCAGCGTCGCCCTGGCCCAAGCCGATTACGAGCTGGCAGCGTCCGGAATCAATTGCCGGGCAAACGGAGCAGGCACCGGCCGCGTCACCGATTCGCGCCGTAGCGAAGTAAAACGTGGCAGCAGCGAGTCAGTCCGCGCGGCAACAGAAGCTGCCGCTCGACGGCGTGCGTGTCCTCGAATTGAGCCATATCGTCGCCGGCCCGTCCGGCGGCATGATCCTCGGCGATCTTGGCGCGGAAGTCATCAAGATCGAGCATCCGGCCACCGGCGACACGGCGCGCAGTCATTCGAATGCCGGCCAGACGTTTTTTTCGTTTAACCGCAACAAGCAATATCTCGCGCTTGACTTGCGCAAAGCCGGCGGCAAAAAAATATTTGAGCAACTCGTTGCGAAGGCCGACGTCGTGCTCGACAACTTTGCGCCGGGCGCAATCAAGCGCCTCGGCCTCGATTACGAATGGGCCCGAAAAGTAAATCCACGCATCATTTATTGCTCGGTCAAAGGTTTTCTGCCCGGCCCCTATAGCGATCGGCCGTTTCTCGACGAGCTGGCGCAAATGGCCGGCGGCCTCGCGTACCTGACGGGCTTCAAAGATCAGCCGATGCGCGCGGGCGCGTCGATCACCGACATCGGTGCTGCGACCTACGGCGTGATTGGGATTTTGTCGGCGCTGTACCGGCGCGAGCGCACGGGCGAAGGCGACTGCATCGAGGCAGGGCTGTACGAAACAATCGTGTTCTGGATCAGTCAGTACGTGCTCGGCGCGCAAATGACCGGTGTCAATGCGCCGCCGCGCGGCTCGCGCTCGAGCGGCATGGGCGCCAACATGGGCTGGGGTGTGTACCGGTTGTTTCCGACGAAGGAGGGCCGGCAGATTTTTATTGCGGTCACCGGCAACCGCCACTGGACCGGGCTTTGCGATGCGCTCGGATTCGCGGACTGGCGCGATTCAACCGAGTTCAACAGCAACAAGAAGCGCGGCGTGCACAAGCCGCGCATTAATGAGCGCGTGGCAGAAGCGGTCGTCAAATTGGCTTACGACGACATCGCGGATCGCTTATATAAAGCGCTCGTGCCGTTTTCACCGGTCAATACGCCGCTCGATCTCGTCAATGAAAAACATCTGACTGAAGGCGGCCACTGGATGCATCTGAAAGTCGGCGACCAGCCGTTCAAAGTGCCGAAGCTGCCCATCACGCTGGGCCGCACGGCAGAATTCGCGGTGCGTGAGCAGCCCGGCAGTCTCGGCGCGCATACCGATTCGATACTCGCAACGCTCGGTTATTCAGCGAAGGAAATCGAGGCATTAAAAACCGAAAAAATCGTGCTGCGCTCGGACCGCATGTTGAATACAGATCCGAGCGACGCGTAGCAGTAACTAGAAAGCTTCCGGTGAAGTGCGGGCAGGCGCTTCGTGCGCAGTTTGAATGCAGGCAAGGCAACTGCATTGCGAAATCGATGACGCCATTGCGCAATCAAGCCATCTAAAGCGCCTCACACGACCCCGTAGCGCCTGATGATCTCGCGATTGAATGTTAAGCCAAGCCCCGGTTTCTCAGGCACGACAAGCTCGCCTTTTGCCATCACCGGAATTTCCTCCCACAGCGGGAGCGACCACGCGATGTACTCGACCGTCAGGCCGTTTGGAATGCCCGCAATCAGGTGCACGTGCAGTTCGGGCAGCACGTGACTGACCACCGCCACGTTGAACGCTTCGCACATGCCGGCGATTTTTAACCACGGCGTAATACCGCCGGCGCGCATGAGATCTATCATCGCGATGTCGACCGAGCGCGCTTCTAGCATGTGGCGAAACGGTACGGCGCCGTACGCATATTCACCGCCGGCGACGGGTGTCGACAGCGCATCGGCTACGCGTGCGAGACCCGCAAAATCATCGTGCGCGGTCACGTCCTCGATCCAGTACAGATGCACGTCTTCGATGCGTTTTCCGATATCGATTGCCTGGTGCACACTCCAGTGCTGGTTGACGTCGCACATCAGATCGATGTCCGGGCCGATCGCCTCGCGGATCAGGCGCGCGCGCTCGACTTCGCGCAACGGATTGGTGTTGCCAGGGAGGGCGAGTTGCATCTTCATCTGGCGGAAACCTTTCTCCACCAGTTTCGGCGCCGCTTTCGCGCAATGTTCGTTCGTATAACCGCGCATCAGTGCGCCGCTCGCGTAAGTGACGACGCGGTCACGATGGCCGCCGACGAGTTTGGCGAGCGACAGATTGGTCGCCTTGCCCTTGATATCCCACAACGCGATGTCGATCGCCGCGATTGCATGTGCGAACACGCCGCCGGGGCCGAGATTGCCGCTGAGCAAGCGCAGTTTGCCGATCACCGCTTCGATGCGCAGCGGATCCATGCCGATCACGAGTGCTGAAAGCTGCTCGACCATGCTGGTCAGCGACGCGATCACCGGTCCGCCGTAAAAGCCGCCGTAGTAGGTGAGGCCGATGCCTTCAATGCCGTCATCGGTGCCGAGTGTGAGTGTCACGATGTCGCGCGACGCCCCGGGCGCCACCGGGCCGCCGGCGAGTGGCTCGACAGCGGGCAGGCGGATGGTCTGGACTCTGGCGTGGGTGATTATCATTGTGCCGCTTTCGTAATTTTTAAAATGCTAAAACATTTCGCCGCAGATGAACGCAGATATACGCGGATACACCTAGGCAAAGCAAAAATGAGAAGCGAAAGTGATTGTTTCGCTGTTGAACTATCCGCGTGTATCTGCGGCTCGTTTGGATCTAAAGTTTGAGATTTGCGTTAAAACATCATCTGTCCGCCGTTGACCTGAATGGTCTGGCCCGTGAGGAAGCTCGCAGCGGGGCCGGCGAGAAAACGCACTGCGCTGGCGATTTCTTCGGCTTCACCATAACGGCCGAGCGGAATATTGGTGGGTGCCGGACGTGCCTCCCGGCCCGGCGCGCGCGTCGTATTCATGGTGCCGGGTGCGATGCAGTTGACGCGAATATTTCGATCGCCGAATTCGCGCGCGATGCCGCGCGTAAAACCGACGAGACCGTGCTTGGCGACCGAGCCGTTGACGCGGTGCTTAGCGCCCGACAGCGATTGCATGCCGCCCAGCGTGATGATTGCGCCGCCGCCATTTTTAAGCATCTGCGGAATGCACGCTTGCGCGCAGTAAAACGCGCCATCGAGTGTTATGCCAAGCGGCAGGCGCCATTCGTCATAGGTGAGATCGAGAAACGCCTTTTCGCTGCGAACAGACGCGTTAAGGACGAGGACATCGATGCGGCCGAAGCGTTTGATTACTGCATCGGCCATTGCCTTGACTGCACCTGCCTGGGCGATGTCGGCGATGTAGACCTCCGCCTTGCCGCCGCTTGCACGAATTTCCTGCGCAACTGTTTCAGCGTCATCTTTCGATGTTCGCGTGTTGATGGCGACGGCCGCGCCGCCGGCCGCCAATGCGAGTGCCGTGGCGCGCCCGATATTGCGCGCGCCGCCAGTGACGAGCGCGACTTTACCCGCGAGTTCGGTGCCCGGCGCATATGCGCCGCCTGTGCTGACTGCCATGCTGACTCTCCCGTCGATGGTGCGGAGTGACTAAACGAAACAGCGCCAAGGATAGCCGATTGGCGAAGCGCGCGTGAACGCCTGGCCAGAGACGGGCGGTGCCGCATGGTTTGGGTTAACATTCGAGTCCTAAAAATAGGATGGTGAGAAGAACAGCAGTGAAAAAGTTTTTATGCGGCGCCATCGCGTTACTCGCGGCCACGGTATTGCCGCTAATCGCAGGTGCGCAAAATTATCCCGACAAACCGATCCGCGTGATTGTGCCGGTACCCGCGGGCGGCACGCCGGATGTCGTCGCGCGCATGGTTGCGCCGGGCCTGTCGAACCTGCTGGGTCAGCAACTCGTGATCGATAACCGCGGCGGCGCCGGCGGATTGATTGGCGGCGAGATGGCGGCGAAGGCGGTGCCCGACGGTTACACCCTGTTTTTCAGCAGCCCGGGATCATTGACGATCCTGCCGCATCTGCAGAAGCACGTAAATTACGACACGCTGCGCGACTTTGCGCCGATCAGCCTCGTGTCGATCGGACCCTTCCTGCTCATTACGCATCCATCAGTGCCGGCGAAAACAGTTAAGGAACTGCTCGCGCTCGCCAAAGCCGAGCCGGGCAAACTGAATTACGCATCGGCCGGCAACGGCGCGGCCAATCATCTCGCGATGGAATTGTTCAAGAGCATGGCCGGCGTCAATCTTACGCACGTGCCGTATAAAGGCGCGCCGCAGGCAGTGACCGATCTGATCGGCGGCAGTGTTAACCTGATGTTCAATTCGATTCCGCCGGTGATCCAACACATCAAGGCGGGCCGCTTGCGCCTGCTCGCGGTGTCGAGCGCGAAACGCTCGCCGCAGTTGCCCGATGTGCCGACGGTCAGCGAGGCGGGCGTGCCCGGTTACGAGTCGATTACCTGGTTTGGCTTGCTGGCGCCCGCTAAAACGCCCGCTGCGATCACGGCGCGTTTGCACCGGGAAATCATCAAGGTCGTGCATGCGCCCGAGATGAAGGCGCAGCTCGAAATCCAGGGCTACGATGCGGTCGGCGGCAGTCCCGCGGAATTCGCCGCGTTCATTCGCGCGGAATCGGAAAAATACGCGAAAGTCATTAAACTGTCAGGCGCCAAAGTCGATTGATGCAAAGTGATTGAGTGATTCAGTAATTCGGTGATTCGGTGATTCGGTGATTCAAGTGATTCAGTGATTCAAGTGATTCAGTGATTCAGTGATTCAGTGATTAGGTGATTAAGTCACTCAATCGGTTAATCACCGAATCACCCAATCACCACTCCATACCCTCACCAATACCAATGACCGAGACCGTCGTACTGATCACCGCGCCGAACGTTTCGGACGCGGCCAAGGAAATCCTGCGCGCTGCCGGCGCCAACGTCATTTACATGCCTAATCCAGTCACCGAAGACGCGTTGCTTGCGCAGTTCGCCGCCGCCTATATCAATGCGATCCTGTTGCGCGGTTCGCCGCCTTTGACGCGGCGAGTCCTTGAAGCCGCAACACATTTAAAAATTATCGCGAAGCATGGCGTCGGTGTCGACAGCGTGGACATCGCATCCGCCACCGAGCAGGGCATCGTGGTCGTGACGGCGGGTGACGCCAACGCCGATGCGGTCGCCGAACAATCGATCATGTTTATGCTGGCGCTCGCGCGCGAGCTGCCTCGTTATCAGCGCGGGCTGCGCGAAGGCAAATGGGAGAAGGGCGGCGCGGTGGGACGCGAATTTCGCGGGCGCATCGTCGGCATCGTCGGGCACGGGCAGATCGGCAGCCGCACGGCACGCCTCGCGCGCGCACTCGGTGCCCAGGTGGTGCTGTATTCGCGCTCGCCCATCCTTGAACCCGACGGAATGGAAGTCGAAGACAATTTCGAGCGCCTGTTG
>JANXRI010000188.1 GCA_025353085.1 Betaproteobacteria bacterium | reverse complement strand
CGGCGGCGGGGGCTTTAGCAGCGGCGGCGGGTTTGGCGGCGGCGGCTTCAGCGGCGGGGGCGGCGGCTCCGGCGGCGGCGGTTCATCGGGGAGCTGGTGATATGGACGTCGCGCGTTTGTTAAAGCATTTGTTCGCTCCGCACTGGATCGTCAATCGCGCTTTCCCCGGTAGCGCGCTCGACGCGGTTGAAGCGGCGATCGACGCGTCGGAAAAAAAGCATGATGGCGAATTGCGGTTTGCCGTCGAGGCTGGGCTGCATCCGCTGCCATTGTGGCGCGGCCAAACGGCGCGGCAACGCGCCCAGGAAATCTTCGGTTCTTTGAACGTGTGGGACACCGCGCATAACAGCGGCGTGCTCCTGTACGTGCAGCTCGTCGACCGGCGTATTGAAATCGTCGCCGACCGCGGCATCACTGCAAAAGTGGCGCAAGCAGAATGGGATGCCATTTGCCGGCGCATGGAAGACGCTTTCAAGGCCCGCCGCTTCGAGGCGGGCGCGCTGACCGGCGTCACGGAAATTACCGCCTTGCTCGCCAGGCATTTTCCTGCGCTCGGCGACAATCCCGACGAATTACCGAATCGGCCTGTTCTCTTGTAGGAGCACGGCTGCTGTGGTTGTCGAGGCGCGTGCCTCACGCCGCAATTTGCGACCTGCTGATAGAATATGCCACTGCGGGTCGTCTTCGCGCGTGCCCAGGACTCACAGTTCAAGGATTATTGAATGAACACAGCAGCAACCCGCCTGCGTGGCGTCGAGCACGACATCATCCAGCAGCCGCAGGCCAGCGACGTGGCGCCGTATTACGAGCCGCAAAGCAATGAAGTCGCGATTTTCGAAGCCGCGTACCGCAAACGCCTGCCGGTAATGCTCAAAGGCCCGACGGGCTGCGGCAAGACGCGCTTTCTTGAGCACATGGCCTATGCATTGAAGCGCGCGCTCGTCACCGTATCCTGTCATGAGGATCTGACGAGCTCGGATCTGGTCGGCCGCTTTCTGCTTGAAGGCAGCTCGACGGTGTGGCAGGACGGGCCGTTGACGCGCGCGGTAAAGGCCGGCGCGATTTGTTACCTCGATGAAATCGTCGAGGCGCGCACCGATTCGACAGTCGTGATTCACTCGCTGACCGATCACCGGCGCCGGCTCACGATCGAAAAGAAGGGCCAGGAAATCGACGCGCATGAAGATTTCCTGCTCGTGATTTCGTATAACCCGGGTTACCAGACGGTGCTGAAAGATTTAAAGCCGTCGACCAAGCAGCGTTTCATCGCAATTAACTTTGACTTTCCGCCCGAGGACGTCGAGCGCAAGATCGTCTTCAACGAAGTGCCGGGCATATCGGCTGAACTTGCCGCCAAGCTGGTCGCGACCGGGCGCAAAGGACGGTTGCTGAAAGATCACGGGCTTGAAGAAGCGACGTCGACGCGCGCCCTCGTGTACGCGGCGAACATGATTAACGCCGGTCTTGAACCGGTGATTGCCTGCCAGGTCGCGATGGTCAATCCGCTCACCGACGACGTCGAGCTCGCCGATGCGCTGATGGAAATCGTTAAAGCGCATTTCGCCTGAACCTTTGGCCACTCAGGTGGCCGCGCATCACCAGCCACCATGCCTGTTTCATCGCCTGCCGCTATCGATAAAGCGCTTGAAGAATTAAGCGCGCTGTCGTTCGTCGCGCATCGTGAAGTCGCCGATGCTTTGCCGGCGCTGCGCCATCATGGTGACGATATCGCGCTGGTCTGGCTCGATGCAGTCACGCGGCTCTTCCAGCACGATCGTGAAGCCGGCAAGGCATTCGTGCGCGGCAGCCGTGAAGCCGAAAAAATTTCCGAGACAGTTGTGCCGTGGACCATGCAGGCGCTCGAATTCCTGCGTTGGCCGGGGCCGGCCGCGGCAGTCGAAGGCTATATGCGCAATCTGCCGCGCGCGTTTGGCGCGCTCGGTCACGCCGGCGAACGCCGCTGGGCAGAAATCGGTTTCATGTGGTACGCGCGGCACAGCGACAGCGGACGCGTTTACTTTGCGACACCGGTGCTCGACCTCGCGTCGCGCCAGGGCATCACCGGTGTCGAGCAGCTCTGCGAGCCGATGGACGAATTGTTCGAGACGCGCAAGCTGATGCTCGCCACTTATTTGTCCGGCGCCATCCGTGTGCGCAATCTGCTCGGCGCGCAGGCGGTATTGGCGTGGGCTTCGCGCGGCGCCGACATCATGCAATCGGGGCGCGCGCGCGGCGAAGCGTACTTCCGTCTCGAAAGCGAAGAAAGCCTGTCGGTGTTGCTCGATCACCTGCCCGGTTTTCGCATGAACGAGCGCAACCGGCTGCTCACGCTGTTGCTGACTGTGTGGTTCGAGCGTCCGTTCGAGCTCAAAGAGAGCACGTGGTCGCCCGACAAGGGCCGGCCATTCGTCGAAACCGATGGCCGCAATGTGTTCATTCCGGCTGTCATGCCCGATCGCGACGAAGCAATCCTCGCGGTGCTGCACGCGGCGGGGCGCCAGTTGTTCGGCAGTTTCGACCGCGCTGCGCTCACCCAAATATTTCGCGACGTCGGCGCGGAATTGCCGAAGTCGGGACAGGTCGCATGGGCGCCGCTGTTCGCGCATTACGGCGACGACGTGCCGCGTTTTCAGTTGATTTTCGATGCGTGCGACGATTTGCGCGTCGATGCGCGCGTGCAGCAGCATGTGCCGAACTATCTCTCGCGCCTGCACGCAGTCGGCGTTTCCCACCGGCGGCGTCCGCCCGAAGCATTACCGTACTATGATTTTGCGTTGTCGATGGTCGAGGGCGCACTC
>JANXRI010000145.1 GCA_025353085.1 Betaproteobacteria bacterium | reverse complement strand
TGGCAGCAGCCGTCGGACAATACTTTCCACGCGCCCGGCCGCATGATGCGCGGAATGATGTCGAACGGTATCGAGCGTTCGACGCCGGTGTCATCGCCATAAACTGCAAAGGTAATGCCGTGGCTCGCGTATAGCGTGTCGGCTTCCTTTTGCTTTTGCAGCATGAAGTCGACCGGCTTCGAGCCGAGCCAGTTCGCATACACGTCATAGTGTTCGCGCGGCAAACCGGCGTCATCGTACATTTCGTTGAAACAACGCAGAGCCGTCAACGTACCGTTTTTGGGCATGTTCATTTTTCAACCGTTAGAGCAATGGCTGTGCCAAGGCGGCGCGGCGGTTTTCTGCGGCGCGGGAATTACGAGTGCGTCGGGCCACTATTGTACGCTCGCGCCTGCCGGCTGCGTTAACCGTCATCGCACCAAAACGGGCCTTGCCTCGAGGCGATCGCCTGCTTATGGTGCGCCTGCTGGCGCCAATGCTAAAGTGTTCGCTCAGCGCCGCCGGCGCCGGTGCAGGAGGACAATCATGGCAAGGCTAAGACATATTGCGATGCAGGTGCCCGATCCGCATAAAGCGGCGGAATTTTACATGCGCGTGTTTGGCATGCACAAAGTCGGCGAGACCGACTGGGAGAACGCGCGCGGCGTTTATTTAAGCGACGGCGTGATCAACTTGGCACTGCTTGATTACAAGACAGTCGACGCAGCGGGCAAGCGCGGCTGCGGCTTCGTCGGCATACATCACATCGGGTTCTGGGTCGATGACGTCACCGCGACCCGTGAAGCGATGGAAGCAGCGGGCGGCCAACATTGGATGGGCGAGCCCGCCGAGGGCGGCGGCTTCTATGAAGTGAAATACCACGATCCGAACGGCGTCGTCGTCGATATCACTGAAAATGGCTGGGGTGGGGCGGTGAAGGATGTGGTTGCGGCTGAGGTGAAATAAAAGGCGCGGTCGGCGTTGGCAATACCGGCCGATTCACTATGCTAGTTTAAGTTTAGCCGTAAAACACAATGAGGCAAATGTATGGTTGCAAGACCGGACGACTGCTACCATCGTGCCGGCGCGCGCGCCACCGCGTTCACTGGCGCGCCGGCTCGACCTGTTTGAGGCGGCCTGACTCGCGAAAAAAAACGGTTCTGCGATAGGGGGCTGGTGATCCGGCTTGGCTGGCGCTCGCGCAAGGGGTCAAACTGCGTCGAAATGAGCCGCGGCGGGGTTCGAATAATCATCGAGAGGGTGAATTTTTCACCAAACGTCGTGCGATTGCCCCTTGCCGGGTCGGCGATATAGTTGCGGTCAGTGAAAAAGGTGGTTTGAAATGCCTATACCCCGTTACGCGCTCGAGTCATCCCGCGCCCAGCAGACTTACAAGGAATTACACCGACTTACAAATGGTCACAATTATTCAATCGCCGCGGATGCCGGCATCCCTGATCACTTTGCCCACCCTTGCGACTTCCGCTTTCAGGCTGGCGGCGAGAGCTTCCGGGGCACCGCCCGCGGCATCCATGCCCGCGTTGAAAAATTTCTCTTTGATGTCCGTGCGGCCAAGAAACCGCACGACCGCCGAGTTCAACTTGCCGATGATCGCGCGCGGTGTTCCCGCCGGCGCGAAGAGACCGTAGATCGCGATCGACTCATAGCCCGGCAGCGTCGCCGCCATTGCCGGCAATCCCGGAAACAACGGTGTCGGCGCGGCGCTGGTGACCGCCAGCGCTTTCACGCGCCCGGCCCTGACATGCGGCGTGACCGCGCCCGCCGACGGAAACATCAATTGCAGTTCGCCTGCGATCAGCGCGGTGAGCGCCGGCCCGGCGCCTTTGTAGTTGACGCGCACGATATCGATCTGCGCCATGGTCCTGAACATTTCCGCCGCGAGGTGGTTCGATGCGCCGGTGCCCGACGAACCGTAATTGAGCCCGCCCGGTTTTGATTTGGCGAGTGCGATCAGGTCGGCGACGGACTTCACCGGCAGAGCGGGATTCACGACCAGCACATTCACCGCGCGCGCAATCGCGGAGACCGGCGCGAAATCGCGCAGCGCATCGTAAGGCGTCGTCTGGATCAACGGCGCCGTCCACAGTGCGTTATTGTAAAAAAGCAGCGTGTAACCATTGGGCG
>JANXRI010000134.1 GCA_025353085.1 Betaproteobacteria bacterium | reverse complement strand
GGCTTCGCGCGGCCCCGCATAACGCATATCGAGCGGATAGCCCGATTGCGCTACTGTCTTTTTGACGAAATATTTTTCGATCAGAACGGCAATTGTCTGGGTGCGGACTTCGGCGGGGATGTCGCCGGGCTTCAGGTTGCCCAGCAGCGAGTGCACCAGCACGCCATCGCAAACTTCGATCGCAATTTTCGCGAGATATTCATGCGACCGGTGCATCGGGTTGCGCGTCTGGAACGCTGCAATGGTCGACCACCCGTTGGCTTCGAACGTCGCGCGCGTTTGTGCTGGCGTCATGTAGAGCTCGCCATACTTCGCCGGAAATTCGCCCTGGGAAAGCACTTTGACCGGGCCGGCCAGATTGATGTCGGGTTGCTCCATGACCATCCTGACGCCGGGATGCTCCGGGTCTGCGGTCTTAAAGACGGTGTTGCATTCGTGCTGCTTGTCGATCGTGTATTTCTCGCGCACGGTCATGGTGGCAAGGTATTCGCCGTCTGCATCGACCAATGCGATATCCGCGCCGGTTTTGAGACCGGCCGAGATTTCTTTTGTCGTGGACAGGGTGATCGGAATCGGCCAGAACACGCCGGCCGCTGTTTTCATATCGTCGCACACGCTTTTCCAGTCGGCATGCGACATGAAACCGTCGAGCGGAGTAAAACCGCCGATGCCCAGCATGATGAGGTCGCCGCGTTCGCGCGAGCTTACGCAGACTTTTTGCAACGTGGCGGCGCGCGCCAACTCGGTCGTTAGTGCAGCGCCGGTCAGCAGCAGGGGATTAAGCCCGGCACCGCCATGGGGAGAGACCAGCTTGGACAGCGTAAACTCCTTGAAACTAAAAAGTGAACGTTTTTATTGTTTACAACTGTTCAGATTAGCACGTGCGCCGGTCACAATTTATCCAATTATTTTATTGGAGGATAAGATTTTTCTTCCACGAAACGACGTGTCTGCCGCAATCGCCTGCCTGCGGTTACCGGTGTTAATTGAAGCGTAGCAGAGGCGTCGCGTAGAAATGCGTTCCAAATACTGGAACGGCGATGGACTGCAAAGCCTGCAGTAAGAGAAAGCGCGGAGTGCTTGTTTACATGACGAAAGAGCATGCTATGATAGCGCCCGCCGCATGCATTTCCTCTGCATTTCATTAAAAAAACAGTTGGTTGGATACACGGCTCCGGGAGAATACGGCGCGCTGGCGTCGATTGAGTCTTTTCTATGTACATTTTCATATCCGATTTTGCGCGCGGCGTTGGTGCGATGCTCAGACCTAAAATAGTCAAGGCGTTTTTCCGGGCGACCGGCCTGACATTAACTTTGGGCGCCTGTTCCGTGATGCAGGTACACGCGGCATCGCTCTTTGGCGACATCGACCCCTTCAGCACGTCGACGAAAGTCGCGCCGACACCGAGTCAGCCTTGGGTTCCGTCGCAGGCTTTACCGGCCGTCGAGCCGCCGGCGGCGTTGCGGTCCATACCCGCCGATGTCAATAAACCGTTATCGCTTGCGCAATTGACCGAAATCGCGCTTGCGCTAAATCCACGGACGCGACAGGCGTGGCTGCTCGCGCGGGTAGAGGCCGCGCAGTCCGGCATCGACCGCGCGGGCGATTTTCCGCAGATTACCGGCCTCATCAGCGATCGCATAGCACGTCCCGTTTCGGCGACTTCCGGTTTCCCGAATACCACTTTGATCGACCAAAGAGGTAATTCCGCAACCCTACCTCAAGGCGGGCGGCCCTATTCCGTTTTTGCTACGTATGGACCAACCCTGAGCTTGAGCTACGTGCTGTTCGATTTTGGCAAGCGCGCAGCCGACAAGGAAGCTACTGAATACCGGTTGCTTGCCGCCAATCTCTCGCAAAATCGTACCTTGCAGGACGTCGCGTTTCAGGTCGAGCAAGCGTACTACCGCGTGCTCGGGTTCGAGCAACTCGTGCGAGCGACCCGCGAGTCGCTCAAGAACTTTCAGACGGGGCTGGACGCTGCACAGCGGCGCCACGACTCCGGTCTCGCTACCGTTGCAGACGTATATCGTTCGGATACGCAGGTGGGCCAGGCCCAGCTTGTGCTGAGCCGCAATGAAGGCGAACTGTCGAAGGCGCGCGGATTGCTGGCGGGCACCGTCGGATTGCCGGTCAGCTTCCCACTGCAGTTGCAGTCCATGGACGTTGCGCCGCCGGTCACTGAAATCACGCAGTCAATGGATGACCTGCTGAAGGAGGCAAAAGCCAGCCGGCCGGATCTGGTCGCCGCCGAGGCGCGCGCACGGGCGGCGCGGGCCACGGCGCGCGCTGAATCGCGGGCTGGATTGCCGACGCTGCAGTTTATTTCGCAATACGGGCGGCAGATTTATACGAATGCGCTGACGGAACAGGATGCCTATGTGTTCGGGCTTAATTTGTCCATCCCGATCTTCAACGGGTTCGGCGATACTTACCGCTCTCGGCGGCGCGAGGAAGAGGCGAAAGTTGCGGATTCCGTCCGTGATCAGATCTACACGCAGACCGAACAGGATGTTTGGCAGGCATACTTCGATTTGCAAACTGCCGCCGCCGGCATCGCGAGTTCCACCAATCTCCTGAAGAGCGCGGGCCAGTCGGCCGATGCCGCGGTCGCGCGTTATCAGGGGGGCGTAGGAAGCCTGCTCGATCTCATCACGGCACAGCTCGACGACACTAATGCGAAAGTCCAGGAGATCCAGTCGCGGCTGGATTGGTACCAGGCGCTGGCGCGGCTGCATTTCGCGCTCGGCGCGGTGAACATGAAAATTGGCAAGGCCCCATAGGGACGGCATTGCGCGGAATGTGCAATACGGTTATTAGCACGGACGTAAATAAACCGAATACCGGATATACCGGATTTCTTGGGATTGAGCGATGAAGCCTTTGTTGAAAACCCTATTGATCGTATGCGTGCTGGCGGCGGGCGGCGGATTTTACTGGTGGAAAACCCAGCCTCAAGCGAAGACGACTGAAGGCGCCGCGGCCAAGACTGCGAAAGCCGATAGCAAGGACGGCAAAGCCCAAGGCAAGGAGCCCAAAGCGGAGGGCAAAGCCAGCAAACGCGGCGCCGGCGGCCCGGTATCGGTTCGCATCGTAGTCGCTGCCCCGCAACCCATGCCCGTGGTCATCGACGCGGTGGGTTCAGCCGAGTCCGAGCACAGCGTGGCGGTGCGCCCCCAGATCAGCGGCGTCCTTGAATCCGTGATGTTCAAAGAGGGTGACTATGTGAAAGCAGGTCAACCTCTGTTCCGCATCGATCCACGTTCAACTCAAGCCACCGTGGATCAGGCCAAGGCGGCGGTCGCACGTGATTTGGCGCAGCTGGCGCAGGCCAAGGAGCAGGAAGGGCGCTTGCGGCCCTTGATGGAGAAAGAATACATCACGCGCAGCGAATACGACGTCGCGGCCACGCTCGTCAAATCACTCGAAGCGACGGTCGCGGCAAGCCGTGCGCAATTGGAACAGGCGCAATTGCAGCTATCGTACGCGCATATCACTGCGCCGATCGCCGGGCGCACCGGTGATCTGAGCGTGAGATCGGGCAATCTCGTGACCGGCGGCACCACCGGCACGCCGCTGGTGGTTATCAACAGCACGCGCCCGATTCTGGTTTCGCTTAATGTGCCGCAACGCGATCTGGACGACGTGCGGAAGGCCAAAAATGCCGCGCAGCTCAAAGTGAACATCAGCGCGAATCGCGGCGGCCCCACGGTGGCGGAAGGAGATCTCGTCTTCATAGATAACGCAGTCAACGTCCAGACCGGCACGATTCTCCTCAAGGCGCGCGTCAAGAATGAGCATGAGGAATTATGGCCGGGTCAGTTCGTGGCGGCCCGCATCATACTCAAAGTCGAAAAGGATGCTATTGCCTTGCCCGAAACGGCCGTGCAGCCTGGTCAGGACCGGCCTTTCGTGTACGTCGTGCGCGACGGCAAGGCCGCCATGCAGGAAGTCCAGATTTCCCGCCAGATCGGCAGCCTGGTGGTGCTGAGCAAAGGAGTGAAAGCCGGTGATCAAGTCGTCGTCGACGTGCCCTATGCGCTGACTGATGGGTCCACGGTTCAGGTGAAGCAGGGGGATGTCGCGGATAGCGACGGGAAACGCAAATCAGGCAGCGAGAAATCCGAAAGCAAGCAGGCTGCGGCCGCGGAAAAGTAAGCCGGCCATGAGGAGTCCAGCATGAACGTATCGCGCATTTTCATCGAGCGTCCGGTGGCGAGCAGCGTGCTGTTCGTCGCCATAATATTTTTCGGCTGGCTCGGCTTCCAGACGTTGCCGGTCAACGACCTGCCGAACGTGGACTTTCCCACCATCACGGTAACGGCCAGCCTTCCAGGCGGCAGCCCCGAGGTGATGGCCAACACTGTCGCACTGCCGCTCGAGCGCGCGTTCAGCCAGATACCGGGCGTCGACGAGATGACATCGTCGTCGACCACCGGCAATTCGCGCATCACCCTATCGTTTTCACTCGACCGCGACATCGATTCCTGCGCGCAAGACGTGCAAACAGGCATCGCACAGGCTATCCGTTTCCTGCCGCGCGATATCGACCCGCCGGCGTTGCGCAAGCTGAATCCGGCCGACGCGCCAGTGCTGATACTCGCGGTGTCGTCGAAGACGGTGCCGATGTCCGATATTGACAAGTTCGCCGATTCGCATATTTCGCAGCGATTCTCGACCGTGAACGGCGTCGCGCAGGTGCAGGTGTTCGGCTCGCAGAAATACGCCGTGCGGGTATACGTCGATCCGCACGCGCTGGCGACCCGCGGCATCGGAATCGACAAGGTCGTGAGCGCGATCCAGACGGGCAATGCCAATCTGCCATCCGGAGCATTGCAAGGCACTGCACGCAACTTTACGGTCAAGCCCGACGGCGGGCTGGGGCGGGCCGCGGAATTCGGCCCTCTCATCATCGCATACAAGGATGGCAAGCCGGTCCGTCTAGCGGACATCGGGCGCGCCCAGGACGGGGTCGAGAACGAGAAGGTATTGAGCTGGAACAATGGTGACCGCGCGCTGCTGCTCGCCATCTACCGGCAACCCGGCGCGAACACGGTGGAAGTGGTCGAGAAATTGCATGCAATGCTGCCATCGATTATCGAGGAAGCGCCCGCCGGCACGACGGTCAAGGTCATCGTCGACCGTTCGCAATTTATCCGCGATTCGATACATGACGTGAATTTCACGCTGATCCTGTCCATCGTGCTCGTTATCGGCGTCATCCTCGTCTTTCTGCGCAACATCCGGGCAACCATGGTGACGGCGCTGGTGCTTCCGGCGTCTGTGCTGGGCACGTTTGCAGTCATGCACATGGTCGGGTTCAGCCTGAACAACCTTTCCCTCATGGCGATTACGCTGGCGGTCGGCTTCGTAGTCGACGATGCAATTGTGGTGCTTGAAAACATCACGCGGCATATGGAAATGGGCAAAGACCGCATGACGGCATCGCTCGAAGGCGCCAAGGAGATATCGACGACCGTCATTACGATGACCACCGCGCTGACCATCGTTTTCGTGCCCATCATGTTCATGCAGGGTATGGTCGGCCGCCTGTTCCGCGAGTTCGCGGTGACTGTCGGGATTTCCGTGCTCATTTCAGGCGTGGTATCGCTGACGATCACTCCGATGCTGTGCAGCCGCATGCTAAAACCCAGCCACGAGCATGGCTGGATTTTCAATTGGTCGGAACGCGTATTCGACCTGGCGCGAAAATTCTATATCGCCACCCTGCGCCGCGCCATTCGGTTCGAAGGCACGGTGTTGCTGGGTTCGACCATCGTGCTGTTGCTGATGGGAGTGCTTTACGGGGCCGTGTCAAAAGGTTTCATACCTCGCCAGGATACGGGGGTAATCAACGGTGTCACGCGGGCGCCCGAAGGCACCACCTTCAAGACGATGACGAGTTATCAGCAAAATCTCGCTGCCATCGTCCAGCAAAACAGTAACATCGAGTCCTTGCTGTCGACCGCGGGACAGGGGGCCGGCGGTGAATTCGGCGATAACGTGGGTCGCTTCATTATCCGACTCAAATCAAAAGCAGACGGCGAGCGGACTGCCGGCGCCGATGAGGTGATCCAGCAGATCCGCAAGCAGACATCCGCCAGCCAGAACGTGCAGCTCTTCCTGTCCAATCCGCCGGCAATACGTATCGGTGGCACGATTTCGACCAGCGACTACTTGTATACGGTTACTGCACCCGACCTGAAATCCCTCTATGGGCCGGCGCAGGAGCTTATAGAGCGCATGAAAAAGCTGCCGATATTGCTCGACGTCGCAAGCAATCTTCAATTGCGCAATCCCGAGATTCAGCTGAAAGTGCTGCGCGACCGCGCGTCTTCGCTCGGCGTCACCTCTGAGCAAATCGAGGCGGCTCTGTACAATGCGTTCGGTGGGCGCAAAATCAGCACGATATTCGGCGCATCCGACCAGTATCAAGTGCTGATCGAAGTCGATCGAAAATTCCAGACCGACATTAACGCGATGGATACGATATTCATCCAGAGCAGCACCGGCGCGATGGTGCCGATCAATGCTGTCGCCGAAGTCAAAAGTGGCGTGGGCCCGATCTCGGTCGCGCACGCGGGCCAGCTGCCGGCTGTCATGATTTCTTTCAACCTCGCGCCCGGCGTTTCGGTCGGTGACGCCGTGGAAACGATCCAGGGCGTTGCGCTCGGCGTGCTGCCTGAATCGGTAAACGGACAATTCGCCGGCAACGCGAAAGCTTTCCAGGAAGCATTCCGCTCGTTGCCATTGCTGGTCATTATCACGATCATTCTGATTTACATGATCCTGGCGATACTCTACGAGCATTACGGTTACCCGTTGACGATATTGACCGCGTTGCCCTTCGCCGGGTTTGGCGCGTTGCTCACGTTGCTGGTATTCAACCAGGAGCTGAACATATTCAGTTTCGTCGGCATTATTCTCCTCATCGGCCTCGTCAAGAAGAACGGCATCATGATGGTCGACTTTGCATTGCAGGTGCAGCGCGAACAGGGCATGGCGCCCAAGGAAGCGATTATCGAAGCCTGTTCCGTGCGCTTTCGCCCGATCATGATGACAACGATGGCTGCGATTTTCGCCACGATTCCGATCGCTGTCGGTTACGGCGCCGGCGCAGAGACGCGTCAACCCCTCGGTATTGCGGTCGTGGGCGGCCTGGTGTTCTCGCAGTTTCTGACGCTGTATGTGACGCCTGTTTTCTACGTCACGCTTGATCGTGTCACGCGCCATTTCAGCTCGCGAAAGAGCGCCAAGCCGGCGGTGCAGGCAGGCTGACAGCACGTCAAATTGGTGTGCTGAATCGGAGAGTTAACGATTAATGGTTTGACGTGCCAATGCCGACATTGCTACAATTCGTCCCTCAGACGCGGGGTGGAGCAGTCTGGCAGCTCGTCGGGCTCATAACCCGAAGGTCACAGGTTCAAATCCTGTCCCCGCAACCAATCCCACAGCCGACTTCTAGTCGGCTGTTTCTTTTTGGTTTTCTGCTTTTTCCCTCTGTGCGGGTGTGCCACCTAGTGAGCCACCTATGCCTCAGATCAAGCCGCCAAGGCTGTATCAGAACCGGCACGGCGTCTTTTATTTCCGCATCAAGACCCGCGCCTATGACCG
>JANXRI010000132.1 GCA_025353085.1 Betaproteobacteria bacterium | reverse complement strand
GGGCGGCTACTGGGAAGACATGGGTTACCAGTGGTATGCCGGTATCTAGTTTAGTGCTTCATTCTGCTGGCACTTAAGCGCCGATTAACGCGGAGACGTCGAAAGTTCATTGTTTGAAAAACACCGCATTAGTGTAATGCGGCTAACCGATTGCTGATTATCGTCGCGAGCGGCGCCATCTTGTAGCGCAGGCGCCTCGCCTGGGCGTGTCGCCGAATAATTCATACAAAAGTTCGTTAACGTACAGAGAGCCACGCAGTGCGTGGTCTATTCTGCGAAGGTATTGGGAACCCTCAAAGGAGCTTGAGCCATGAAACACACCACACCTCGCACCCGTAAGCAACAGCCGCTTCCGCTCGCTTGGCGCAATGCAGAATATGTGGCGTTGCAAGTTGAGGCCGCCGACGCATGCGACGACCGGGTCAGTCGGAATATGTTCGACCTTGAGGGCGAGCGGGAGGAAGTAAATCTTGTTGTCCCAAGGGATGAGCCAAACTAAGCAAAAGGGAGATCGCATGGCGTCGATTCAACAAAGCGATGGTGTTTTTTTTGAGCGTTTCAACTACCAAGGAGCATTTCATGAACTGGGACCAAATCGAAGGTAACTGGAAACAAGTCAAAGGCAAAATCAAGGAGCAATGGGGCAAACTAACCGATGGTCATCTGGATGAGATCTCCGGCAAGCGTGATCAATTGGTCGGCAAGGTTCAGGAATGCTACGGGGTGCAAAAGCACGAGGCCGAACGCCAGGTCACGGATTGGGAAGGCCGTAATCACGACGTGTTTGCAGAGACTTCGGCCGAGGTCAAAAAACACGTCGGCATTGCGCGGCAGTAGGTGACCGCGGCATTGCGGCCTTCAACTGCAATATAGCTATTCAAACTCACAGCATTTAAAACTCTGGATCGGGTGATCGAAGCCTGATCCCGGGTTGTGGTTAGATTGGGGAAACACTGAACAAGTCTATTTTCGTCGTTCCGGCGCGTTAGAGCCCGCCCCGGTAGGTCGTAAGCCGGGGCCGGAATCCAGTGCATTCAAGCGCCTGGGCTTCCGCCGGAGTGACGAACTTAATCAGAGGTTCGTCAGTGTGATCACACGGGTGAAACATGCCGCATCATGGCAACACATCCACACTGATCTTCGCGTCCTTGATCAGCTTCTTCCACATCGTCAGGTCGCTGACGATCAGGTCGTGATATCCGCGCGGTGTGGTGGTCGCGACTTCGAGGCCGTTTTTCTCAAAGCGCTGTGACACGTCGGGCGTCACGAGTTCTTTCATCATGATGGCACTCAGTTTGTCGATGATGGCTTTCGGCGTATTCCTTGGCGCAACGATGCCCCACCAACCGGTGTTGTAATAACCGGGCACCGTTTCGGCGACGGTCGGAATGTCGGGGTAGGCCTTGAGGCGCGCCTGATGGCCGACGCCGAGAATCCTGAGCCGGCCGGTTTGATGATGCGGCAGCAGTTGCAACAAACCGGTGACGATCATCTGCACATTGCCGGCAAGCAGATCGGTCATCGCGAGCGAGCTGCCTTTGTATGGGACATGCACGAGCTCGATGCCGGTCAGCGTCATCAGTTGCGCCGCGCCGAGATGATTGGGCGTGCCGACGCCGGGCGATGCCACATTGAGCTTGCGCGGCGATGCTCGCGCGAGATCGATCAGGTCCTTGACGTTGCTCGCGGGGAGGCTGCCAGTGACCGCGATTGCATACGGTACATACGTCACCAGCCCGATCGGTTCGAAATCTTTCAGGGGATCGTACGGAATCCTGGAACCCATCAGCGCGGGGCCGGACACGAGTCCGCCGGTGGTACCGAGCAGCAGCGTGTAACCGTCGGGCGCCGCCTTCGCGCCAAGCGTGTGGCCTATGATCGCTGCCGCACCGCCGCGGTTGTCGATGACCACGGGCTGGCGCAGCGCTTTGGAAAATATCGCGCCGACTTCGCGCCCGGTGAAATCGGTACCTGAGCCCGGCGGATAAGGCACGATGATGCGTATCGGCTTGGCGGGATAAGAAGCCTGCGCAATCGTTGCACCACTCAACGCCGTCAGGCACGCAGCGATACACCCAAACGCATAGCGGGTGCGCCGATGCTTGTGCGCGCTATCCCGCGCTGTCAACACGATCCTCATGGCGATTTTTTCGCGGACATTGTAAGCCGGTTGCGGAGTTTGAAAAGGCGAGGCGGTGCATGTGCGTGCCGCGACCTAAGCCGTCGGGCGTGCAGCGCTTTAATCGGAATCGCAATTGCGCCGGCGCTGCCCCGTCCAGCGGGGCACCTATTGATGATTTCGTATTTGTTGACAAAAAGCGCCCTCATCCCCGGCCCTTCTCCCCAAGGGCGAAGGGAGATTCCTCCCTCTACCTTGGGAGAGGGATCGAGGGTGAGGGCAGCATCCACACCGAAAGTATGGTCATGAATTACGGAAATCTTAATCATCGGCTCCATCATGCGTCGCAACCGCGACGACGGCCGGCTTACTCGTGCGATTGCTCCACGCGTGATTGGTGCCGCGCTGCACGACGAAGTCGCCTTTTTTAACCGTGACCTCTTGCGTATCGAGCACCAGTACGAGTTCGCCTTCTGTCACGATGCCGAATTCGAGCGTGCGCGTTTTCTGCATATAGGGATGCGGCGCCTGAGCCGAATAGGTCGATGCATTCGGCGATCCCATGTTCTTGAAAAATGCTTCGACTTCACGCGCGCCGACTTTGCCCTGCCAGTTGGCGTCGGGCGGAAACGTCACGACGTTCAACACCGAGCCGTTCGGCGGCGGCTCGATCGAGTGCGGCAGATGGAGTGTTTCGAGCACGATCGTAGCGGGCGTGCCCTCGGTAACCCACATGCGCTGAGAAGCATAGCCGGGACGCGCGGGATCGATGTGCACGTCGGGCGACGGACCGTCGCTCACCAGGCACGATTTGCCGGGCTCGCGATCCATGCACACGATGCGCCGCGCGGGCTTCACGCCGGGCGGCAGCTTCACGTTATCGGCACGCATGATTTTATCGTTGCCTTGCGCGAGACCTGCGGGGCCGTCGACGAATTTCGCGGCAATCATGTCGTAAACCACCCGACCGCCTTCAGGCCCGTAACTTTTCCACTGATGCCATGCGCCGACGTCGATGATGATATCGCCGGGCGCCCATTGCACTTCGCCGTCATCGAGCACCAGCGTGCGTTCGCCGTCGAGCAGAATCGCGTAGTCGACCGTCTCGGTCTTGTGCATGCCGCCCGAATGCGAGGTGGTGCCGCCGCGGTCCCAGCGCCGGCCGAGTGGATGCTCTTTGATGGGATGTGGCGGCACGAGATGCGGGTCTTTCGCAACAGCGTAATCGATTGCGCGGCCGGCGCCCTGCACGACACGCAGATGGCCGCCCTTCGGCGGTCCCGGAAAATCGTAAGGGAGATTGCCGTCGTCATTGCTGCCGGAGAGTGGCGGGGGAGCTTCGTTCCAGACCCAGAAATCGATGTGGCCGCGGCCCGCGCCCATCGAGACTTCATGCGTGCCGGGTGCGGGTCCGTCCCACACGACTTTCGATTTGCCATTCGCGTCGTGGCCGGTGACTACACGCCGTATCGGAGTCAGATTGCTTTTGGACATGGGATTCGCCTTTTTTGGACGGGATGCGCGCAGGATTGTAAGGCCAGCGCGCAAAATGAGTCCAATGGTGCGAGGGTCAAAGCGAATTTTTCGCCAAAGTGCAGTTTAAGCCGTCACCGTTGGTACTCGAAAGATAAGCGCCGGCAAGATTAGCGGCGTGCCGTTTTTATTCGGCCTTCATGTTTCTTTCCTTGAACACGACACGCCATTTCTGCACTTCTTTTTTGAGGTGTGCGGTTGCTTCGTCAGGTGTGCTCGCGATGATCTCCACACCGCGCTCGCGCCAGCGCTGCACAGCGTCCGGCGTGCGCAGGCTCGCGCGCACCTTGTCGTTTACCTGGTTGATGAGCGCACGCGGTGTAGCGGCCGGCGCGGCTAACACATGCCAGGTGGTGAATTCATAACCGGGCAGCCCGGATTCCGCGAGCGTCGGAATCTGCGGCGCTATGGGTGAACGTTTGAGACCGGTGACGCCCAGAGCGCGCAGCCGCTTCGCTTCAACCAACGGCATCGCGTCGGCGACCGTATTCGAGAAAAAGACCGGGATTTCGCCGCTCATTGCCGCCGTTGTCGCAGCGCCGCCGCCTTTGTAATGCACCGCGAACATATTGATCCTGCCCATGTAGTTCAACAGTTCGGCGGCGATGTGCGGATTGGTCGCGGCACCCGCCGTACCATAGCCGAGGGTGCCGGCGGGCCGCGCTTTTGCCAATGCGATGAGCTCGCGCACGTTCTGCACGGGCAGCGACGGGTGCACGACAAGCAACGCGTCGACCGACGACACGATCGAGATCGGCGTGAAGTCAGTGAGCGGATCGAACGGCATGGTGCTGTAAACAAATTGATTGGTCACGAACGGCAGCGTATTAACCAGCAGCGCGTAACCGTCGGCCGGCGTGTTTTTCGCGAGCTCGGTGCCGATGTTCCCGGAGGCGCCGGCCCGGTTGTCCACCACCACCTGCTGCCCCCACGCTTTCGACAAATCAGCCGCGAGCAAGCGCGCGACGAGATCCACACTCCCGCCTGGTGGAAACGGCGTGATGATGCGGACTGGCTTGGCCGGAAATTCTGCGGCGAAGGCGGTCGCGGTTAACAGCAATGCGATCGCTGCGCTCAATTTCGATGACGAGACAAGAGAAGCCATGGCAAAACCTCAAGAGACATTTCAAATGAAACGGACGTTTTGGCAAGCATAATGCAATTGCTCGTAGCGCAGGCGCCCCGCCTGCAATCGAAGCACGCAGGCGGGGCGCCTCGCGCTACCGTTATTGAACTTTTGCTCCGGTGCAGCGGCAATCGATTATCATTTGTCGCAACGGGCCAGCCTGCAATACAACTACAACTGCGTGTGCCGGCGAAAAAACAACAACAGCGCATTTTTCAGGGAGGAGATTTTTCATGCTTAAATCGCGGACGCTATCCTGTGCATATTTTGTGCTGCTCGCGTCGCTCGCGGCGCACGCAGCCGCGCAGAACTATCCAACCAAGCCGATCCGGATGGTCGTGCCGTTCGCGCCGGGCGGCACTGGTGAGTTTCTGTCGCGCGCCATCACGCCGCGTATGGGCGAATTGATCGGTCAGCAATTCATTGTCGATTTTCGCGGCGGCGCCGGCACAACGCTCGCTGCTGGCCTGGTCGCTGCCGCACCGGGCGATGGTTACACAATCCTGATTCAGACCATTACGACGCAGGCGATCAATCACAGCCTCTATTCGAAGCTCGCGTACGATACGCGCAAGGATTTCGCTTCGGTCGGATTGATTGCGGTGATTCCGGTGGTGCTCGCTGCGCATCCGTCGCTGCCCGCGCGCAATGCGAAAGAGCTCGCGTTGCTGTCACGTGCGCGCGCCGGCAAAATCGATTTCGCGAGCCCGGGCATCGGCACCGCTTCGCATTTTGGTGTCGAACTCTTCAAGCTCGTCTCCAAGGCCGATCTTACGCATATTCCGTATAAGGGCGCCGGGCCGGCGATTGTCGATGCGATGGCGGGCTTTGTGCCGCTCGTGACGGACAACATCACGTCGCTCAAGCCGCATATCGATTCGGGCCGGCTGCGCGGCATCGCCATCGGCAGCGCGCAACGCTCGGAGGTCGCGCCGCAACTCGCGACGTTTGCCGAATCGGGCTATCCCGGTTTTGAGGCAAGTTCGTGGTGGGGATTGCTCGCGCCGGAACGCACACCGCCGGCCGTTATCGCGCGTCTCAACAGCGAGTTGAATAAGGCGCTCGATGACAAAGCGGTGAGTGCGCGGCTGCTGACGCACGGCGCGACGATAAAATCCGGCACGCCCGCACAGGCGGCAGAGATGATGACGTCTGAAATCGAAAAGTGGGCGAAAGTCGTTAAAGCGACCGGCGCGCGGGTCGACTGACGGCAGCACCGCGCGTGCCGCCGTCAATCCAGGGCTACTGGTATTGGCGGTTGTCGAAAATGGTGCCGATCGCAGCACCGACCATCGCACCAACACCCAGGTTGCTTTGCACGGGCTGGTTGTAATACACCGGCGGGTTGTAATACACCGGCTGTTCAACGATTACGGGCCGGCCCACATAATACGGACGCTCAACCACATACGGACGTTCGACGATGACGGGACGACGCGCGTAGCGGTCATAACCATAATAGGCGTGCCGGTCGTATTCCCGAAAATGTTCACGGCGGCCATGGTCGTCATCCCGAAAATGTTCACGGCGGCCGTGGTCGTAATCCGAATCCGCAAACACGGGCGAAGCGAGGCCGAGAGTCGCGCCGGCCAACAAGGTGTAAATAACTTTTTTGGTGCTGTTCATGGCTTTCTCCAGTTGAGAGATGTGAGGGATACTGCCCTTCACGTGAAGCCATTGTTCACCTTCGCCACATTGCCGTGTGAAAGCAATTGTGACGAAGTGTTACCGCCCAAAAAGACCAGGAACGAACGCGCGGCCCCGTTAGTCGAGTTTCTTCGCGAGCCCGAGTTCTTTCAATACGTCGCGCAATTCGACGTGCAGCGCATCGAGGTACTTCAGCGTATCGCGGCTGTTCCGGTAATCGCTTTCCCACTGGTTGGCAGCGAGATTCTCCTTCCATTGCGGATCCCGCGAGACGCGCTCGAGCACGCTGTCCCAGAACGTGATTTGTTCCGCCGTCAGGCCTTTCGGTCCCCATAGGCCGCGCCAGGTGTTGAACGTGCCGGCGATACCCTGTTCCTTCCACGTGGGCACAGTCGCCAGCGTGCCGCTTAACCGCTGATCCGACGTAATCGCAAGTATGCGCACCTTGCCCGCTTCGAGTTGCTTCGCGAGCGGACCGACACTGCCGATGTGCAGGTCGACATGGCCGCCGAGCAGTGCCGTAATTGAATCGCCCGAGGACTGAAACACCGGCGTTTTCAATTTGCGCGTATCCACGCCCGCGGCACGGGCAGCGAGCACGTAGGCGATGTGGTTGTTGCCGCCGAGCGCGGTGATGCCGGTCGCAATCGACGACGGGTCTTTTTTCAAGCGCTCCAGTAAATCTTTGCCTGACGTGATCGGCGAATCCGCGCGCACCGCGAAGCCGATGAAGTCGCCGATCATGGTCGCAAGCGGCGTGAAGTCACGATAGCGCTGGGCCTGGGTACCGGTGATGTAGTTCAACTGCTGAGTGATCGACACGACCGCCAATACATGCGGATCGCTGGCTTTCTGCGCGAGGTAGCTCAGTGTTGCGCTGCCGCCCCCGGCGGGCTTATTCAAAACGATTGCGGAGGTCGCAATCATTTGCCGATCCTGCAAAAGTCTCTGCAGCAGGCGCGCAGCCGCATCATTGCCGCCGCCCGGCGCATTGGGCACCACGAGCTCGACCTGGGAAAGAGGTCTCCATTCAGCGGCGGCGCCAGGCGTGGGAAGCATGCCCGTCGCCAACGCATAAGCGAAGATGAATAGTACGTGCCGACTCACGCGGCGTGCAGGGTTGATCGAAGCACCGCGTTGTTCCATAAGTTCCTCCTGCGATTCTTCGGGTTGCGCCGGTTGCAAAATAATTTATACAGCGAAGTAATTTTTACCGCGCGCTTTTTTTGGTGCAGTGATGCGCCTCTGCGTGTTGCGCTATCATAAAGACAAATCTACGCAGCGGCCAATCGATCGAGTGCTAAAGTAATTGAACCCGTTGAACGCATGGAGGTGCAATTGACATCAATTGCCAGTCCGCTCCAGTCCGCCCGCATTGAGGCCGAACCGCTGCCCCATGCGCTCGGCGCTGTTGTGACGGACGTCGATCTGCGCACGCTCGACGCCAGCCAATTTTCAGCGATACGCGCGGCGTGGCTTGAAAACCTGGTGATCGTAATCCTCGGGCAGCAAATCACCGACGCCGACCTGACCGCATTCAGTGCGCGCTTTGGTGTGCTCGACGAAGTGCCCATCGTCAGCAAAGGTCAGGCGCCGCGCTATAACAAACATATTTCGGTGATATCCAACATCGTCGAAAATGGCGTGCCGATCGGCGGGCTCGGCGACGATGAGGTGCTGTGGCATTCGGATACGTCGTATCGCGACTTTCCACCCTCGGCAAGCGTACTGCATGCGCTCGAAATTCCGGCGCAGGGTGGCAACACCGGTTTCTCCAATATGTATCTCGCGCTCGAAACCCTGCCGCCGGCGCTGCGTGACCGCATCGATACGTTCAGCGTTAAACAGGACATCACTTACACCGCCGGCGGCCAGTTGCGCGATGGATTTACGCCAGTCATCGACGTGCGCGAATGCCCGGGGGCGACGCATCCGCTGGTGCGCACGCATCCCGATACCCGGCGCAATGCGCTCTACCTCGGGCGGCGGCGCAACGCGTACATCCTCGGACTCGAGGTGGCGGATTCCGAGACCTTGCTTGATACGCTGTGGAAGCATGCGACGCAGGATTTTCTGGCCTGGCATCACCAGTGGCAAGCCGGCGACGTGGTGGTGTGGGACAACCGCTGCGTCATGCATCACCGCGATCCGTTCGATTCGCGCGACCGGCGCATCATGCACCGCGCGCAGGCGCGGGATGCAGCGCGTCCGGCGCGCGATCGAAACGCGGATTCCTCCCCGCATCCGCGCGGGCAGCGATTTCTCGCCGCGCGGGTGGTGCGTTAACAAAAGCGTTTTTCAATGTAGCGCAGGCGCTACGAATCGTCTGCGGTAATGATGGCTGATAAGAGAAAGCAAGAATGAAACGATGGACAACAGCATGAAACTTTCGGTGCGCAAGCTCACACCGGTTTTCGCCGCGGAAATCACCGGCGTCGATTTAACCCGCCTCGACGACGCCACGTTCGCGCATATCGAAGACGCGTTCGAAACTTATTCGGTGCTTGCGTTTCCGCAGCAGAACCTCGACGACGACGCGCAGATCGCGTTCAGCCGCCGCTTTGGCGAACTCGAAAAAACGCAGGGCCACATAGCGAACAATTTCCAGGTCAAGCACGTGTCGGAAATTTCAAACCTCGATCCGAGCGGCAAGCTGATGGCGGCGGACGACCCGCGCGTGCTCTATCGGCTCGGCCAGCGCAATTGGCATTCCGACAGTTCTTTTAAGCGCGTGCCCGCCAAGGCTTCGCTGCTGCATGCGCGTAAATTGCCCCCGGACGGCGGCGATACCCAGTTCGCGAGCCTGCGCGCCGCCTATGACGCGTTGCCGGCAGAACGCAAGCGCCTGCTCGAGGACAAGGTCGCGATTCATCATTACGCGTATTCGCGCCGCAACGGCGGCTACGAGCTAACGAACGAAGAAGAGGACAAACGCTTCCCGCCAGTGCCGCAGGCGATGGTTCGCGTGAACCCGGTCAACGGGCGCGAGGCGCTCTATGTTGGCTCGCATGCGTCGCATATCCGCGGCATGCCGGAGGACGAAGGCCGTGCGCTCCTGAAAGACCTGCTCGAGTTCGCTACGCAAGAGCAATTCACTTATCTGCATCACTGGAAAGTCGGCGATCTAGTCATGTACGACAACCGTGCAGTGCTGCATCGCGCGCGGCCGTACAAGATCACCGAGCATCCGCGCATCCTGCATCGCACGACCGTCATGGGCGAAGGCCCGACGGTTCCGGCGTGATCTGTTAAAAGGAAGTAACCATGCCCATCACCGGCAACTGGATATTCACGGCCTCAATGGACATCGACGCGGATAAAGAAGCGCTCTTCAACGAGGTGTACGACACCGAGCACATCCCGCATCTTTCCAAAGTGCCGGGCGTTATTTCCGCGACCCGTTTCAAGATCGACACCCTGCGTGTCACGATGGGCGGCGAAACTAAAACCGTCGAACCGACGGGCCTGCCGCGCTATACCTGCATACTCGAACTCGCAAATCCCGACGTGCTGACCAGCGCTGCGTTCGCGCAGGCCGTCGACGCCGGCCGTTGGTCGACGCAAGTGCGCCAGTTCACGCGCAACCGCCATCACACGCTGCACAAAGTGATGAAGGGGTAATGATCGCGGTCGCAATGCGGTCGCTCGCGTACGTGGTGTTGTTCGCCAGCACGGTCGCAGCGGGCGCTGACGCAGTTCGCGTGATCGAGACCCGCAGCGTGCCGGCGGAGCAGCTGCCGGTGGCCAGAAGCGCTTCGCACGATCTCAAGTTGTCGCTGTATGCGTTCAAGGGTTCGCGCTGGCTGCCCGCCGACATCATCACTGCGGTAGTGGACGCCCTGCCTTTGCTCACCCAGTGCGGCGTCGCGATTGCCAGCGCCGACCTGCGGATACTGGACGTGCCGCGCCGGTTTCACTTCTTTTCGACACCGGTATCGCGCGAACTTTTGCGGGAGTTCACGGTGCAGAAACCTGCGCTCCTCTTCGTCGACGACACGTACAGCGCGCCTGCTTACGACGCGGAGGCCATCGGGCTTTCCAATGCGCACGAGCGGCCGGAACTGACTAACACGATCTGGTTCGCCTATGGCGCTCGCGACTTGCCGCTGGCCATCGCACATGAGCTCGTGCACGTGCTCTCCGACAACGGCGATCACAGCGACGCGCCGGATAATCTGATGCGCCCCGGCACGGCGGCGACTCAAACGCGGCTGACCGACGCACAATGCAATCGCCTGCGCATCGTCGCCGAAGCTAACGGGCTGATCACCCGCCGCGCCGGCGTGGCCGGGCGCAAATGAAATCCCCGCAGCGCGACGACCATGGGGTCGACATGCGGCGTAGCGCGGATGGCCTAAAATGTTGGACCAGTAACCATCACCACCGGCGCGCCGCCGGGATCAACTCCAGGATGAATCCATGAACGCAAATGCCCCATTGCACCTGCTTACCATTGCCGACGGCGTCGCCGTCGTCACGCTCAATCGGCCGGAGGCGATGAATTCGCTCAACACCCAGTTGCGCAACGAGCTGTCGGCCTTGATGCCGCAGCTTGATCTCGACGATAAAGTGCGCGTGATCGTCATCACCGGCGCAGGCGACAAGGCATTTTGCAGCGGCGCGGATCTCAAAGAGCGCGCCGGGCGCACCACTGCGGCGATGGTGCATGACCGCCTCAACGTGGTGTCGAAATGGACGAGCATGGTTGCAAATATCCGCAAGCCCGTGATTGCGGCGATCAACGGCTATTGCATGGCGGGCGGTTTCGAACTCGTGCTTCAGTGCGATATCAGCATCGCTTCCGAACGCGCGATATTTTCCCTGCCCGAAACCACGCATGGATTTTTTCCAGGCGGCGGCGCGTGCCAGCGCCTGCCGCGGCTCGTTGGCGTGCAAAAAGCCAAGGAGCTGATTTTTACCGGACGCCGTTGGGACGCGAAAGAAGCCATGGAGCTTGGCCTCGTCAACAAAGTCGTGCCGCACGAGCAGGTGATGGAAGAGACGATGGCGCTTGCGCAACGCATCGCTGCCAATCCGTCGATCGGCGTCATTCAGTCAAAGTCGGCGATCAATCAGTCGCAGGAAATCGGGGTCACCGCGGGCCTCGCTTTTGACAACCAGGCGTGGGTCGGGTGCATGCACTCGGACGAATGGAAAGAAAAACTCGGCGGCTTCGTTAGAAAGGAACGTAAGCCCGACTAAGCAGCGTGTAAATAGGGCCGG
The DNA here is from genome assembly GCA_025353085.1 of Betaproteobacteria bacterium. Classification (GTDB taxonomy): domain Bacteria; phylum Pseudomonadota; class Gammaproteobacteria; order Burkholderiales; family SG8-41; genus PALSA-1004. The sequence goes on along the minus strand of JANXRI010000132.1, from coordinate 2,188 downwards.
CTTGTTCGCCGCCTGGAGCGAAATTTAACCGCCGGCACTTTAGTGCGACAGCGCACAGAAGCGGGTCGTTGCTCGCCGGATAATGCTTCGCAACATCGCGTCGCCCGGATGTCGAAATCATAGGAGTGCCCGCCATGCTATTGAAACAATCCTTATCCGCAGTTGTTGTGTGCCTGCCGCTTTTGTTGGCCGGCACCTCCCACGCCCAGGTCGCCGGATCGACATCGATCGGCGTGGCGAATCTGACCATGGTCGCCAACGGCTGGAGCATTAAAAAGAAGGTGCTTAATAAAATCGTTTACAACGAAGAGAACAAACGCGTCGGCAAGATTGACGACATTATCGTTGCACCGGACGGCACCGCCTCGTTTTTCGTCGTCGGTGCGGGCGGCTTTTTGGGCGTCGCGCGGCATGACGTAGCGATTCCGGTTGGGCAGATCACGGAACAGGACGGCAAGTTCGTTCTGCCGGGCGCGACCAAGGCAGCAATCAAGTCGATGCCGAAATTCGAGTACGCGAAATAAGTTTTGCCCGGCGCGTCCGGTTCAAGTAACGCCTAACAACCGGCTTCGCGGGGGAGATCTTTCCGTGCCCGCGTATTCCCGATTTGAGCTCATCCATCGAGGACGCGCAATGCTTTCGTCATAGGGGCCATGCGCGGCCCCGTGACCAGGCATGCAAGTTTAACGAAAGCGCGCGGGGTTGAACGGCGTGAGGTCGATCTCGGGTTTGCGTCCGGCGACGAGTTCGGCGACGATTTTTCCCATGACCGGGCCGGCGCTCATCCCGAAGTGCGAATTGCCGAACGCAAAAAACGCATTCGCATAATCAGGCGCCACGCCGAGCACTGGCAGTCCATCGGGCAGGCTGGGACGGCGGCCCATCCAGCGCGACACTTTCTCCATGCGCAAACCAGGAAACATTGCACGTGCCTGAATTCCAAGCAACTCGGCACGGCGCCAATCAGGTGCTGCGTCGTAGCCGGCGAATTCCGCCGTGCCCGCAACGCGCAGTCCCATGTTCATCGGCGAGCACACGAATTTCGCATCCACGTGCGTAACCGGAATGCGCAGATCCACGCCCGGCTCGCCAATCGTAATGTGATAACCGCGCTCCGCTTCGACTGGCAGCGGCGTGCCTAATATGGCGCTCAACTGCCCCGATGCGGCGCCAGCGGCGATCACGACACGCTCGGCGGACAGCGTTTTTCCATCGATGACGATGCCATTCACATGCGTGCCATTGGTCTGAAAGTCGGTAACTTTGCCTCGCAGTATCGTAGCGCCGTTGCGCTGCGCCTCGGCGGCGATAAGTTGGACGAGTCGATACGGGTCTTTACAGCGGCCGTTGTCGGGAATCAGCATGCCGCTTTTAAAAATTGGCGCGAGTGCGGGTTCCGCGTCACGAATTTCACCTTCGTTGAGCGCAATCACTTTGACACCGGCCGCCTGCCGCATCGATTGCGCAATTGCCGAGCCTTGCGCCGCGTTCACGCGCGTGGAGACATAAAGCTGGCCGCAACGCTCGATCAACGCCGCTGCGTCGGTGTTGCGCGTGAGTTCATCGTAAGCGTCGAGTGTGCCGCGATGCAATGCATGCATCGCACGTGAAGTCGTCATCGCCGTTTCGGCGCGGCTTGTCCTGACGGCGGTCAGCATCCACGGCAGCACTTTAAAAAAGTATCCGGGGCGCACGGCAAGCGGACCGTTCTGCGCAAGCCAGCCCGGCACTTCCTTCACGAAGCCGGGAATCATGTACGGCACGACTGCCCCGGGGCTTAAGTTGCCTGCATTGCCGAATGACGCGCCTTCGCCCACGGGGCCAGCGTCGATCAGCGTGACCTTGAAGCCCGCGCGCTGCAGCCATGCGGCCGAGCACACGCCGACGATCCCGGCCCCGATGACCGTCACCCGTGGTTCGCTCAAGCGCTACTCGATCTTGATATTGCGTTCGCGCACGACCTTGCCCCATTTGTTCATTTCGCTTTTGACGAACTGCGCGACTTCCGCGGGAGATTTCTGGCCGTCGGGCTCAAAGCCGAGATTGATCATCTTCTGGCGCAGGTCGTTATTGGTGACGGCTTCGCGGACGGCGATATTAAGTTTGGCCACGACATCGGGCGGCGTGCCAGCGGGCGCCTGGATTGATTCCCACGTGGCAACGTCGAAACCCGGGACGCCCGCTTCGG
>JANXRI010000115.1 GCA_025353085.1 Betaproteobacteria bacterium | reverse complement strand
GCTTTTGGTTAGAATTGGCTAGAGTGCTTATGTTAAGCACGCCAATTCTATTTCAATTCACACGATGACCCTAGCGCTTGTAGCAATCGCTTACCTGATCGGTTCTGTTTCATTTGCGGTGGTGGTTAGTCGCGCGATGCGCCTGCCGGATCCACGCAGCTACGGCTCGAAAAATCCCGGCGCGACGAATGTCTTGCGCACCGGTAAAAAGGTGGCGGCCGCGCTGACTTTGCTTGGCGACGCGGCTAAAGGCTGGCTCGCCGTTTTTCTGACCGATCATTTTTTTTCGACCGCAGTGCCGGCGTCATACAAGATGGCGGCCGTCGCGGTCGCCGTCGTGATTGGCCACCTGTATCCGTTGTTTCACCGTTTTCACGGCGGCAAAGGCGTGTCGACCGCGCTGGGCGTGCTGCTCGCGTTGAACGTGTGGCTCGCGGCGGGCGCGGCGTCGACCTGGATCATCATCATGGTGTTTTTCCGCGTGTCATCGCTCGCTGCATTAATTGCAGCGCTGTCGGCGCCGGTATATTGCTACCTGTTGTATGAGATTCACCCTTTCACGGTGGCGGTCGGCATCATTTCCCTGCTGCTCATCTGGCGGCACAAAGCGAATATCCGGAATCTGCTGGCCGGCACTGAAGGCCGCATTGGCGAGGAAAAAAATACCGCTGTCTAGCGGTGCGATACCGTTGCAAGCTCCCAGCGCGGCCACACGGAAAACGAGCCGTCACTCGTCGTTTTGGCGGCCGTGCTCCTGCTGAGCCTGAGCGCCCCGGCGAACGCAATCATCGCGCCGTTATCGGTGCAAAATTCCGCGGGCGGAAAATACACTTTGAAGCCGCCGCGGTCGGCAGCTTTGTCGAGGCGCGTGCGAAGTTCCGCATTGGCGCCGACCCCGCCCGCCACCACCAGATGACTGACCGCACAACGTTCGAGCGCGGTCAGCGATTTCGCAACGAGCACGTCGACGACCGCCGCCTGAAATTCAGCGGCGATGTCGGCGCGGGCCGTTGCATCGAGGGTGCGGCCTTTGACTTGCATCACGACCGCAGTTTTCAAACCGCTGAAGCTGAAGTCGAGGTCTCCGCTGTGTAGCATCGGGCGCGGCAACTTGACTCGACCCGGCGTGCTTTGCCGTGCCAGCGCAGCCAGTTCAGGGCCGCCCGGATAACCGAGCCCCAGTAATTTTGCGGTCTTGTCGAACGCTTCGCCCGCGGCATCGTCAAGCGTTTCGCCAAGCAGTTCGTAATCGCCGATGCCATTGATGCGCATCAACTGGCTGTGCCCCCCGGACACGAGCAGCGCGATAAACGGAAAATCCGGCGCCGGTTTCGCCATCAACGGTGAGAGCAGATGACCCTCAAGGTGATGGATGCCGAGGGCGGGCACCCGGAGTGCATAGGCCAATCCCTGGGCGATGCTTGCACCGACGAGCAATGCGCCGGCCAGTCCCGGCCCCTGCGTATAGGCGATCGCGCCGACGTCGGACAGCGTGCTTTTTGCTTCGCGCAAAATGCCGCGCGTCAGCGGCAGCACGCGCCGGATGTGGTCGCGTGATGCGAGTTCGGGCACCACCCCGCCGTATTCGGCGTGTAAAGCGGCTTGCGTATGAAGGGCATGCGCGAGTAAACCGCGTTCAGTGTGGTAGAGCGCGACGCCGGTTTCGTCGCACGAGGTTTCGATGCCTAAAACGAGCATGTCAGAGGTAAAAAACAGGTTTAAATCATTATTTTGACAACGTAAATCGCGCTGCTATAATACGCGCCTTTCGTTATTTCCGAGCGGGAACACCCAGTTATGCCGACAGTACGAGTCAAAGAGAACGAACCGTTTGAAGTCGCGATGCGCCGTTTCAAGCGCACCGTTGAAAAAACCGGCCTGCTCACCGAATTACGCGCGCGCGAGTTCTACGAGAAGCCCACTTCGGAGCGAAAACGCAAGCACGCTGCGGCGGTCAAGCGCCATTACAAGCGTTTGCGTTCGCACATGCTGCCGCCCAAACTGTTCTAAAACTTCCGTACATGGAATGACTAAGGGGTGAAGGGTAACAACCTTCGCCCTTTTTGCTTTTTTGGAGCCGACCCTCTTATGTCATTAAAAGCCAGAATCAGCGACGACATGAAGGTGGCCATGCGCGCCAAGGATGCGCCGCGCTTGTCCGCAATCCGTTTACTGCTGTCGGCGATGAAGCAGAAAGAAGTTGACGAACGCGTCGAACTTTCCGATGCCGACGTCGTGGCCATCATCGACAAGATGCTGAAGCAGCGCCGCGAATCGATTACCCAATTCGAAAAGGGCGGGCGGCAGGATCTCGCCGATACCGAAAAATTCGAAGTCGGCGTATTGCAGACTTACATGCCGCAAGCGTTGTCGGATGCCGAAGTCGAGGCTGAGATTGCCGCCGCCATGCAGGCGTCCGGCGCCACCGCGATGTCCGACATGGGCAAGGTCATGGCGATATTGAAGCCCAAGCTCACGGGCAAAGCTGATATGAGCAAAGTCTCGGCGCTGATCAAGGCCAAGCTCGCAGGCTGAATACACTTTTTCGCGTGTGCTCGAACACGCGCGGAATCGACTATGATTGCCTCGTTGAGGCGCGGGCCGCACGGATGCAGCGCCAGGCTTTGCCTGCCTTTATTTTTGAGTGCCGAGACTTGATCCCGCAATCCTTCATCCAGGATCTTCTGAACCGCGTCGACATCGTCGACGTCGTCGAGCGTTACGTGCCGCTCAAACGCGCGGGCGCCAATTTCGTTGCGTGCTGCCCGTTTCATGGCGAGAAAACGCCGTCGTTCACGGTCAGCCAGACCAAACAGTTTTATCATTGTTTCGGCTGCGGCGCGCACGGCACCGCCATCGGCTTCATGATCGAATATGCGGGCGTGGGTTTTATCGACGCGGTCAAGGATCTCGCGCAAGGCGCCGGCATGCAGATGCCGGAATTCAAGCCCGAGCATCCGCGCGGCAAAACCGAGGAGGGCGACGATCTTTACGCGATCATGCTCAAGGCGGCGCAGTATTACCGCAACCAGCTAAAGAGCGCGCCGCGCGCAATCGAATATCTGAAGAAGCGCGGCCTGTCCGGGGAAATCGCCAGGGAATTCGGCATCGGTTATGCGCCTGATGGCTGGCAAAATTTGCAGGCAGAATTCCCCGATTACAACGCGAAGGCTCTGGTGGCCGCCGGTCTGGTGATTCAAGGCGACGAAGGCAAGCGCTACGATCGTTTCCGCGATCGCGTAATGTTTCCAATCGTCGATCAGCGCGGCAACGTTATCGGCTTCGGCGGACGCGTGCTCGACCGCGGCGAGCCGAAATATTTGAATTCACCGGAAACGCCGTTGTTTGAAAAAGGGCGCGAGCTGTACGGCCTGTATCAAGGGCGTCGTGCAATCCGCGAGGCGGGCCGCGTGATCGTGGTCGAAGGTTATATGGACGTTGTCGCCCTCGCGCAAGCGGGCATCGGTTACGCGGTCGCGACGCTCGGTACCGCGACCACACCCACCCATGTGCAGAAACTGCTGCGCCAGGTCGATGAGGTCGTATTTTGTTTCGATGGCGACGATGCCGGACGGCGCGCGGCGTGGCGCGCACTGGAAAACAGCCTCGATCAATTAGCCGATGGCAAGCAGCTCTCGTTCCTGTTTTTGCCGCAGGGCGAGGACCCTGATACTTATGTGCGCAAGCTCGGTAAAGACGCCTTCGAAAAGCTGCTCGGCGACGCGAAGCCGCTGTCGCAATTTCTGATCGATGAGTTGAAGTCGCATGTCGATCTCGCGACCGGTGAAGGACGTGCCGCGCTGCTCAAAGAAGCGAAGCCGCTTGTCATGCGGATCAGCGCCCGCTTTCTCGGCCGCATCATCCGCCAGAATCTGGCGCAGGTCGCCGGTGTCTCTGTACAGGATCTGGAGCGGGAATACGGCATCAAGGAAACGAGATCCGTGCAGGCGGCCCCGGCGCGCAGTTCGGCCACACCAGTGCGAGGACCGGCGCGCCAGGTCATCGAACTGCTGATGATGAGACCCGAGTTGCATACGCTGGCTAACCGGCGGGAACTTGATGCCGCGCGGGGAGTCGCATCAATCCGGCCGGATGAAATTGCATTGCTCGATGCTTTGCTCAAAATATTTGGTCAGTCAGTCGGCACGCGTATAGGCGAGTATTTTCGCGATACTGAGTTCGAGCACGCTGTGCGCGAGATCGAAGCCTGTGTGTTGAAACGTCCCGAGGTGGAATTCGAAGAGACAGCGCTGGAAGAACAGTTTATAAGCAGTTGGAGAAAACTCAACGCGGCGATCGAATCAGACGCGCGTGAAAGCCAATTGGGAATTTTGCAACAAAAACTTACTCAAAAACAGTCGCTTAGCCCTGGCGAGCAGGCCCAATATTTGGCGCTGCTGCAACCACAAAAAAGCACCTCTGCGCCCTGAAAAAAGAGCGCCACTAAGGTATAATTTCCGGTTTTTCGGCGTAACCACCCGAGAGGTGAGATTGGCTATGGCAAAACCCAAAAAAGCGACGAAGGCCCGCCCCGCGGCAAAGAAAAAGCCGGTTGCGAAAAAGAAGCTCAATCTGAAAAAAGCCAAAGCGAAGCCTGTCAAGAAAGCAGTGCCGCGCAAGACTGCGGCCCCGAAGGCCGCGCGCGTTGATGCAATCAAACAGCCCAAAGCGCTGACGCCGAAACAATTTGCAGCCAAGTTAAAAGCTGAGCAGAAAGAAGCCAAGGCGAAAGCCAAGGCGGAGTTGAAGGCTGCCGGCAAAGCCGAGCCAGTTGTTGCGCCCGCCGCGGATGGCAAGCTGCCCAAGACCCGCCAGCGCCTGACCGCCAAGGAAAAAGCATTGGTGCGGGAGTTCGAGCGCAAAGAATTGTCGCCGGCGGAAGCCGAAGCGCGGCGCTTGCGTCTGAAGAATTTGATTGTGCTCGGCAAAGAGCGCAGCTATCTGACGTTCGCCGAGGTTAACGACCATCTGCCCGACGACATGATGGATGCCGAGCAGATCGAAAACATTATCGCGATGATCAATGACATGGGTATCCATGTCTATGACGAAGCGCCCGACGCCGAAACGCTTTTGATGTCGGACGCCGCGCCCGCCGTCGCGGATGAAGACGTTGTCGAGCAGGCGGAAGCCGCGTTGTCGACGGTCGACTCCGACTTCGGCCGCACTACCGACCCGGTTCGCATGTACATGCGCGAGATGGGTTCGGTTGAACTCTTGACGCGCGAAGGCGAAATCGAAATCGCCAAGCGCATCGAAGACGGCCTGAAGCACATGATCCAGGCGATCTCGGCATGTCCGACTACCATCGCCGAAATCCTGGCGCTCGCTGACCGCATCGAAAAAGACGAAATCCGGGTTGATGAAGTCGTCGACGGCCTCGTTGATCCGACCGCCGACGAACTCGCCGCCGAAGCCGCTGACGAAGAAACCGAAGAAGAAGACGAAGAAGCGGCCGAAGAAGAGGAAATGAGCGAAGAGGAGCAGGCTGCGGTACAAACCGCCGACCTTCTGCGCCTGAAAGGCGACGCGCTCAAACGCTTTGCCGTGATCCGCAACCTCTACAACAAGATGTTGCGCGCATTGGCGAAGAATGGCCCGCGCAGCAAGGCTTATCTGGAGGCGCGCGACCAGATTTCGAACGAGCTGATGAACATTCGTTTCGGCGCGAAGCAGGTTGAGTCGTTGTGTGACGGCTTGCGTAAACTCGTCGAACGGGTGCGCAGCCACGAGCGCGAGATCCTGGATCTCAGCGTGAACAAGGCGAAAATGCCGCGCCAGCATTTCATCAAGGAGTTTCCAGGCAAGGAAAGCAATTTGCGCTGGGCCGCCAATGAAATCGCTGCACGGAAGCCATGGAGCGAAACACTCGGCCGATTCGAGCCCGCCGTTGTCGAGCAGCAACAAAAGCTTTTGGACTTGCAAAAACAAGTCGGAATTCCAATTAAGGATCTTAAAGAGATCAATCGCCAGATGACGACTGGCGAAG
>JANXRI010000048.1 GCA_025353085.1 Betaproteobacteria bacterium | reverse complement strand
TAGTATAGCACAACTGGGGATCTAGTCGGGCTCAGCCTCAACAGGCCCTCAATCCAGCCTGAGGCAAGCCCGGTAGAGCGGGGCTTCCAGCCCCGCGGCCACTCGCCCAAAAAAATCGGGCTTCAGCCCCCGAGGTACACTCTTCCCTGACTGAGCGTACGTCGCGGCGGTTGTAATTTGACAGATCACAAAGTGTTTGGCGCAGGCGTACACTACGTCAGCATCGGTACACCACAATTGAGGTGAGTATGTGCGCTACCCCATTGCCTTCTGCGCGATGATCCTATTGTTCTCTTTGGCCGCTTGCGGAGGCGGATCGTCGTCGCTATCGTCATCGCTGGCGTTGGCAAGCATCTCGGTGTCCCCGCCTGCGCCATCCATAGCGGTGAATTCGACCGAGCAATTCGTAGCAACCGGTAAGGATGCTTCGGGCAACGTAGTATCCGACGTCACGTTCATCTGGTCCAGTACCGCGAATGGCGTTGCGACCATCAACGCGAATGGGATCGCATCCAGTGTGGCGGCTGGAACCACTGACATAACGGCCGCTGCGAATGGCGTGACTAGTCCGCCAGCCGTCCTCACGGTTGGATCCGCGCCAGGGAGCGTCGATATTTCGGGGAAGTGGGAGTTTAGTAACGGCATGAACGTAAATCTAGCCCAGTCCGGCTCGGCACTAACGGGAAATGGTTTGGGCCTTTTGAACTCAACGGCTTCGCCCGGATTCCTGGTGATCAATCCATGTGCGAACGACTCGGTTTCGGGTCAGGTGAGCATCCTCACTGTAAGCTTCTCGATAGGATCCTGCGACACCGCGCCACCCGGCGGATATCAGGCGCAAACCGTGTCAAATGCGTCCGGAACCCTGATGACTGGAGGCGCGTGGGGCGATAGTTTCAAGGTGGAGCCGCTCAATGGAACCTATTCGGGTTCACTAGAATTTATTGCGCAAGGCGGGTCAATTGGTTCCGTTGGGGCGACGCTGGTGCTTTCAGAAAATCAAAACCAACAGCTGGTTGGCACGCTGACAGTCGCCGGGGCTGGAGAAACGACCATCCAAGGGGTCGCTGTAGGCGGCTCGATAAATCTAGCCAACCAGGAGGTCGTCGGTCGTGTTGACTCATTTGGCAACCTCTACGTCTCAGGTTCGGGAATTCCAAAGTACTGTGCGGCCAGCGTGTGCTCGAGTTCAGCATTCGGCCAGTTGCAGATTTCGCACTAAGCGATACGCTCCATAGCGTTGAGGTCACGATGTTTTATCTGATTGGAGTCAACCATGACGCTCAGAGGCGTGCGAAAGGGGCAGTGCCCACCCCCTCTCAGCAGGAGCTCGAGTGCGTCCTTTGCGACTGTATCCGTCGTTATCGTCCCGAGGTGATAGCAGTCGAGGAGAGTAATGAATCTCTTGAGGGCCGCGAGTCGATTCCCGTGATGGTCGCGACTCGCGCAGGGGTTTGGCCAGTGCTCTGCGATCCCGAACAAGAAGAGCGAACCGCTCTTGGGTACCGGAACGTGGATTCTATCCAACAGGGTCTTGCGTTTTGCAGGGTTCCAGGTGGTACGTGCCGCGTCGCGGCTGAGGCGATTGAGACACAGTGGTTATTCCCTATCAGAGAAGACTGCTGGATCAAGAAGCTCGAGAATTTCCTGCAAAAAGATGTGGTTTTTGTGTGCGGCGAAAACCACATTGACTCACTCACCAAGGAGCTCATTAGAAAGGGAATTCGCGCCGAAGTGGTCAAACGAAGAATCGGCTTAACTGCGGACAATGTCAACACGATGGCGGCGGTGGCCAAATTCCGTGCTGAAAATAAACCGTGGCTTCATGCGCAGATTGCCGAATGTGAAAAGCAACGGCAAGATGACGCCAAGGGGCAATTCAAGTGCGCCACCGTGTCGGGATTCTGCCCGGTGAACGACTGATCCGGCGACGGGCCCGAATAATTCCTCATCCAAGGCCAAATCAAGGCAACTCAACTATTCGCCAGCCCAGCTTCCGCAAACTCCGTTCCCAAAGCCAGCACCGGCTCGCCGCTGGCCCGCGCCAGCGCGTAGGTAAACGTATCGCCAAGGTTGAGGCCGGGCGCGGCCACGCCTTTGCCGAACCGCCGGTAGGCTCCCCGCGCCGCCTCGGCCTGTTGCGCGTCCACGGCAACTACTTCAGCCCGCAGGCGGTGCAACAGCAGGTCAAGCTCGCGGCCAGCCGCTTCGCCGCGCCGCGCTTCGATCACGATTCCGGCCTCCACCAGCGTCGCGGCGGAGA
>JANXRI010000007.1 GCA_025353085.1 Betaproteobacteria bacterium | reverse complement strand
GCTATCTACCGCGAGCTTGCGCAGCTTCCAACCCGACCTCGTCAGTTCTTGCGCGGGCTTGGCGACGCACGGGTGCTCGATCGCGCTAACTACAATCTGCGCGGGCTTCAACATCCCCGCCGCGCCTTTAATGAAGGCATTATTCGCTTCGGTGCCGCCGCTCGTAAAAACCACCTGCACCGGCTGCACGCCAACCAGCGCGGCGACTTGATCGCGCGCCTGATTTACGGCCTTGCGCGCTAGCGTGCCGAACTCGTGCCGGCTCGACGCGTTGCCGAATTGGTCGCGCAAATACGGCAGCATCGCCGCGAGCACGCGCTCGTCGAGCGGCGTCGTCGCGTTGTGGTCGAGATAGACGTGCGTCATTGCCGTTAACTCAGGCCGATGCGGGACTGCGCTCACGCTTGGCGGCGTTGCCGCGCATGTCGTGGACCTGGACTACGCTGTGCTGCTTCGCTTTTTGCTCGTCGACAAGTTGTTTTAGCGACACCGCGCGCAGGTAATCGAGAATGTGCTGGTTCAGATTAGCCCACAGATCATGCGTGATGCATTTGCCATCTTCGTGGCAGTTTTCCTTGCCGCCGCATTGGGTCGCGTCGATGGGCTCATCCACCGCCACGATGATGTCGGCGACCGACATGGCGGACATTTCACCAGCGAGGCAATAGCCGCCTCCCGGCCCGCGCACGCTGTCCACCAGGCCGTTTCGGCGCAACTTGCCGAATAGCTGCTCAAGATAAGACAAGGAAATTTTCTGGCGCCCGCTGATCTCGGCGAGTGTTACCGGACCGCCGCCATGGCGCATGCCCAAGTCCACCATCGCCGTTACCGCGAACCGGCCTTTTGTCGTGAGTCTCATATTAAACCTCTCAATAGATCAGCGACTTACCAAATATTTCTACAAGTTTACTTTACAGGCGCTCGATCAGTTACGGCCGGCACAATACACGATTGATTTAGTCGACTATACAATACCCGATTGATTCAGTCAACAATACGATTCAGGTAGTTGGCATCGAAACCTTCACGCTTGCCGACCTTGCCGCAGTCGACGCCTAATTGTTTCAGCTGTTCGAGAATCTGCTCGAGACGCTGATCGGTGCTGACGCTGTGGTCGATCAGTTCGTGGATCGCTTTCGCGATCGGGTCGTTCATGTCGCTGCCGACCGCGTAGGCCGAAAAGCCGCCCACATCGCCGGCCTGCTCCGCGATGATGCGCGCTGGAATGCCTATCGCGGTCGCTCCCGCCGGCACATCTTTAACCACGACAGCGTTGGAACCTACGCGTGCGCGGTCGCCGATTTTGATCGGCCCGAGTACTTTGGCGCCCGCACCGAGTACGACGCCATTGCCGAGCGTCGGATGGCGCTTACCCTTGTTCCATGAGGTGCCGCCCAGTGTGACGCCGTGATACAGCGTGCAGTCGTCGCCGATTTCAGCGGTTTCACCAATGACGACACCCATGCCGTGATCAATGAAAAAGCGTTGGCCGATTTGCGCGCCCGGGTGAATTTCAATGCCCGTAAGCCAGCGTCCGATGTGGGAAACCATGCGCGCCAACCACCGCAGGCGTTCGCCCCACAAAAAGTGCGCGAGCCGGTGCACCAGCAGCGCATGCAACCCGGGGTAACAGGTGATAACTTCCCAAGTATTGCGCGCGGCCGGATCACGTTCGAAAACGACCGCTATTTCTTCTTTAAGGTGTGAGAACATGATTGATTAAAAAAGGAAATAGGCGCGCAGCATACGTTGCCCCACTAAATTGGTCAACTATCGGTGAACGGGCAGTGACGGACCTGCTTGCAAGCTGTTAGTCGCGGCGAGTTTTGCGCACGGTATTGAGGAAGCCGCGCAAAATATTGACCTCATCCGCTTCGAGCCGCGCACGGGCAAGCAAGCGCCGCATGCGCGGCAGCAGGCGCTTCGGATTGGCCGGGTCGAGGAAGCCGCTGTCTATCATCGTCTCTTTGAAATGCCGGTACAGCTGCTCGACCTGCTCAACTGTTGCCGGACTGAATTGCGACGCCTGGGTCACGGTGCCGACTTGCCGGGCCATGCGCAATTCATAGGCGAAAATCTGCACTGCGGCGCCGAGATTGAGCGACGAGTAATCGGGATTCGCCGGCACATACGCCCACAGGTTGCAAAGACTTGCTTCATCATTGCTCAAGCCCGACGTTTCGTTGCCGA
>JANXRI010000020.1 GCA_025353085.1 Betaproteobacteria bacterium | reverse complement strand
CGGTTGCCAAGAATCTGCTACTCCACCAGCTCGCATTCCTGCGTCGTTCATTGGGAATCGGCCAGAACAAACCGGCCACCGACGCGGCTTCGGTTTGTTAACGGCGCGGTTCGTTCAACAACCGGGTCGTGTCGGGATATGGCCGGCCGCTGTTGCGGTTCGATAAAGCGAAGCTTGGGTCCACTAAACTGAACCTTAGAGAGATTACTCTCTTGTGCACCTACGCGAGTAGCAAGTATCCGAAAAACCCCTAAACTTAATGAATGAGTGGGCTCAATAAATCTAAACCCATTTTTTAACCTGTCTATACCTTCTTCGGCATCTTTTACAAGATCTAATTCTTCTCCGTCATACCACCGTATAACTGCAGAGAGCGGCTTATCATCTGTCTCTGGTTTATGAACTTTTAAAGTTCTACCACGATGGTGTGTGACCCTACCCCAATGCCCGAAGGGAGAGGATGAGAATGGCACTAACTCGCTGTCACGAATTAGTGAAAGATCAATAATTACTGATCAGCGCCGCGTCTTACCGCTAATCGTCGAGCCGTATGTCGGCCTGTTTGCCGAGATTGGCGATGCGCGCGCGCTCGGCACGCATAAATGCGGTGAATTCCGACGGCGATTCCGGTTGCACGGTTGCGCCTTGTTTCGCCACGAAGTCGCGCACGTCGGGCGACTGCAGCGCTCTTACGAGTTCGGCGTGCAGACGCGTTACGATCGGCGCTGGCGTGCGTGCCGGCACGACGACACCCCACCACTGCGTGATATCGTAACCGGGCACTGTCTCGGCGACGGTCGATAGTTCGGGAATCAGCGGATCGCGCCTGGCCCCGGTTGTTGCAAGCACTTTGATGCGGCCGCTTTTCGCGTGCGGCATGGCGACGAGCGGTGAAGTGACAAGGTATTGAAGCTGGCCGCCGATTACGTCGGTTAATGCCTGCGCCGCGCCTTTGTATGGCACGTGATTGGTTTTAACCTGTGCGAGCAAATCGAACATCGCACCCGCCAGATGCGCGGGTGAACCGTTACCGGCGGAACCATAATTGAGTTGTCCTGCTTTGGCCTTCGCAAGCTTCACGAGATCGGCGACGGTGTCGACGCCCAGCGCTGCATTGACCGTCATTACGTTGGAGACCGTCGCTATACGTGATAAGGGCAGAAAGTCGCGCTCCGGGTCATATGAAAGTCTTTGTTTCAGCGCGGGCAGGCTCGCAAACAAGGTCGAGGTCGCCACGATGATCGTGTAGCCGTCGGGCACGGCCGCTTTGCCCAGTTCAATGCCGATCACGCCCGACGCGCCGGCGCGGACGTCGACCACGACCTGCTGCTGTAACTGCTGCGACAGCTTGTTGGCGACGATGCGCGACAACACATCCTGTGAACTGCCGGTTGCGCCGGGCACAAGAAAGCGAATGGGACGCGACGGATAATTGTCGGCTGCGGCCGCCGTTTGCATGAGCGTCACGACGAGCAATCCGGCCAGCGCTTTAATTTGCTGCATTGCGCCTTAGACTGGCGGTATTTCGTATACGGCCTGCACCGGCCAATGATCCGATGGCGCCGCGTCTTTGAGAAAGAAATGCGGCACCGACGCTGCGACGGCGTGCGCATGCTGATTGGCGACGAGCCAGTCGATGCATTGATTGACCACGCGATTGCCCGGCGGCACGTCGGCGGTCGGGTAGCATTGATACGTCGGCGGCGCCTGTATGCCAAGCGATGCGAAGCAACTCGCATAGCCGGCTTCGTGCAGGAGGCGCGGCGGATGCACCGGATCGTTCATGTCGCCCATAAAAAATAACGGCTCGCCCGACTGATTCAAACGTTTAAGCGCTTCGATGATGCGTTTAATCTGGCCGACCCGCGGCGATTGGCCCGTTTCACATTCGAGCTGGTTGCGCTGTGAGGTGAGATGCGCGGTCGCAACCAGCAAGGTTCGATCGAACTCGCGAATTTTAAGGCGAGCCCAGAAGAGCCGCCGGTCGCCGTCGGGAATGCCGGCGTCTTCGGTGCCGTGTTCAACGTGCGCGAACAGTGAATTGCGCCAATAGATATTGCTTTCGGCCGTCCAGCCGCGGTGCGCATCATCGACGCGTTGGTGGGTCGACAATACTGCGTCGATGAAGTCGCGCGACGCCTGCTGTAGTTCCTGGAGGCACAGAATATCGGGATCGAACGCGGTGAGAAACCCGCGTAACGCCGGAGCGCGCACCGCCCAGCGCTGGGTGAGCCAGATGTTATAGGTGACGATGGAAATGCGCAGCGGGACCATGGCGACTCCGGATTTTATCGCAACGCCAATACGTGCATCGAGATAGCGATGACGCAAGGGCGGGGCGAATGCCATGCCCTGCCCAGTGCATCGCTAGGACGCAGGAGCAAGCATAGGTCCGGCGAATCTAACCGGCAAGGTCTTGCCCTACGGGGTTAATAGTCGCGCCGCGGCGCGTTGTATAGATTGCCCGGAAAGACGAAGGGCGGCGTGCGCCCGACGAGTGATTCGATCAGCATCAGTTCCTGATCGGTATGATTGATGAATGGCGCATTCCGGATACTGGCACCGGCCGGCGCCTTGCCGAGGATGTAGAGCGGGCGGTCGTGGTGCGTTGCGGACACCGTTTCCTTGCTTTCAGCGTCGTTGATGGCGGAAATGTCCGTTACGCCGTAACACGTGCAGATATAGCTTTGTTCCGGATCAGACTCCATATAGACGCCGGTGCCGCGTATGCCTATCGTGGCGACCATGGTGGAGATACGCACGGGTCTTCCTTTGCCGTAGACCGACAGCAATTTCCCGGTCAGCAACCGCAATCCGTTGATCAGTGATGAGGAGGTTTCTTTGGGCGCCGGATCCAGCACTACATTACTGTCGGCGCGCAGAATCATCGAGGTTCCACCGACCACAAACACGATCTCGCCGTCTTTGCCGGTTTGGATGGTGTCGCCGGCAAGAATGCGCGTTTCCATCGTCGCCTGAATTCCGTTGACCGTGACCATGCCGTTCAGCCGGAAAATCGACTTGTTCGACGGCATCAGGGACGGCACCGAGCCGAGCGCACTCGCCGCGCTGGCAAGTCCGCTGGGCAAGCCGAGCGAAGTAATCCATGCGGTCAGCGCCTGCACCAGAACGCGCCTGCGAGGGTCCTCGGTATCATCGTAACGTTTCATCTCAGTGCCTCTCTGCCGCCCATATATTTATTGCGGCGCATTGTTCAGTATCCAGTTCACGAACAAGTCGTAATTGGCGCGTCCCGCATTGCCAGCCGGCAGACTCGCATCAAAATTGGTTTGCAGGCCGCCGGCATGATGATTGCCGGAAGGCTTGCGTAACAGCGCGCTGGCGCCCGGATCGGTGAAATTAATGCGCCCGCGGACCTCGGTATAAAACCACAGGTCATCGGTCGCATCGACAAGGCCGTCGCCGTTGCGATCGTAGTTCGAATAAAACAGCGGCGGCAGCGGTACGCCGCCCGCAGTGTGACAGGTAGTGCAGGCGCCGGGCGTTTGTAATACGTTCTTGATATGGCTGAAACGAATGGCAGTCGGCGCGACGACCAGTGCGTTGTTGACTTGAATGGTGGCTTGAGCGGCCGTGCTTTGAGTGGAGCCGCTCGCAACGACCAGCTGTACAACATAGGCGCCGTCGGCAGTAGCAGTGAAGGTCGGTTGCGCGGTGGCGGCGTTGGTCAACGTTACATTCGTCGGCGGGACCGCCCCGTTGGGACCGGAAACGACAGTCCACGCATAGGCCGCGGCAAAACGCGTACTCGTTGCCGACAGTGTGGTCGCGCCCTGCGTGACGACACGATCGAGCAGCGACGTGACCGGCCGTCCCGGCACCAGCACCGCACCGGCGCCGTCGCGTGAAGTCTGGCCTTGTCCGGTGAGAAAGGTGGCGAGCAGATTAGGCCCGCCTGACGCCCAGAAGCTGTTGAAGACGATTTTTGCCAATGGCATATTGCCGAAATCGAGCACGTGATGCTTGATGCGTTCGGCAAACGACTGGAACTTGGCAAAGGTGTCGAAGTCGATATCGGCCTGGTCCTGGGTTCCGCGCAGACTATGGCAGGTGCGGCAGGCGGGCACCACGGCCGTCTGATAAAGCGACGTTTGCCCCACGCTTGACCACGCGGCCGGCACAAAGGTGTCGGAGAAGGTTGCGTTGGGCAGGCCATTACCGCCGTAAGCTTGTTTAATGATGTTGCTCGCCGTGCCGACCCATTCATTGGCGGTCGCTGCACGCCGGCACGCGTCTTCTGCGCCGGCCGCAGCACCCTGCAGCGGGTAGCTGCACAAGACCCACTTGTTCATCAGCTTGAGGAAAGCTTCCTGATCCGCCCGCGTCAATCCCGGCGTCGCGGAATAACCGAACGTGTCGACCGAGAACGCCTGCAGGTGGGCCTGCACATCGCCGCGTGTCTGCGACGCGGAGTTCTGCACGAGATTAAAGCGCGGGCTGCCCGTTGCGTCGGGAGGTGTAAGCGGATCACCGCGGCCGCCATGGCAGGTGATGCAGGGCCCGGGCATCGCCTTAGAGCCGCGCCCGTCGAGATCGACCGACGTTTGACGCGCACCTGCCACATTGAAGTTATAGAATTTAGGAAAGCTCACGCCGCCGGCAGGTCCGGGACTGAACTCGATGGCATTGATGCCGATCAGCCAGCGCTGATCGCGCACAACCGCGGCATTGAGGTTCAGCGGGGAATAGGCGTAGTCCGCGCCTAGTTGCACCAGGTAATTTTCGACAAAAAACGCCAGCGTGCCATCGGCGTTTTGGCGCGCGGTCATGCGCCGGCCGTAGCCGAGATCGCG
>JANXRI010000463.1 GCA_025353085.1 Betaproteobacteria bacterium | reverse complement strand
CATCGGGTGCACGATGCCGGTATTCATTGTCGTCAGCATCGTATCGCGATGCGTGTCATCGATGATGAGCGCGCCTTCGGTACCGATAAATTCAATCCACGTCATCGAAAAATTCGGATAGGCGGGCGGCAGGCTCCAGCCGGCGCAAATAACGAATGACACGCCGCTGTCCATGGTGACGGTGATGTATTGCGTATCGGGAACATCGGCGCCGCTGGCCTCGCGCATCGCGCCGTAATTAACTTGCGAGTAAACGCGCACCGGTTTCGCCGGCTCCAGACACCAGAGAATAAAGTCGAGATCGTGCGTCGCTTCCATTGCCGCCGGTGAAAGTTTGGTGCGGCCGGTTATTTTCTTGCCGAGACTGCGGCCGATGTGCCGGCTGACCAGTGCGCTGACGGGTTTGCCGAGGGTGCCGTCCGTAGCACATTTCTTAACGTAGGCGAATTTTGGATTAAAACGCTGGGAATAGCCGATCGTGAACTTGAGCGCGTTTTTGCGCGCAATGGAAATGAGCTCGTCGGCTTCATGCAGTTCGATCGCAATCGGTTTCTCAAGGAACACATGCTTGCCGGAAGTCAGCGCGTCGCGCGCCATCGGAAAGTGCAGCACTTCGGGCGTTGCCGAGATCATCACGGCGTCGATCGAGTCGTTTTGTAAAATTTGGTGGTAGTCGGCAGTTGCGGTCGCAGCGCCTGTCGACGTCGCCACTTCAGCGAGCCGCGCGGGCCGCGTTTCAGCGAGGTGCAGGCTTTTTACCAGCGGATGCGTAGCGCAGGTCTGGGCGCGGATCCCGCCGCACCAGCCGGTGCCGATAATTCCAACATTGATTTGCTTCAAGGGGGATTTCCTGTGCGTGGATGCCAATTGCGGCGAGGGTGGGATTGTAGCAATGCCGACACGCGCCCACAAATTCGCTAAAGATTATTTGGTAACATCCATGCCGCCACGTTACGATTGAGAATACGAAAACTTGAAAGTGAAATCACATGCCTAAAATGAGTGGCGCGCGGCTGTTTGCCGAAATGATGCAGGGTTACGAGGTGTCGCATATTTTCTTCGTGCCGGCATTCATGCTCAAAGCGTTCGCGGAAATGGAAGACATGCCCATCAAGCGGATCATGGTGCACGGCGAAAAAGCGGCCGCCTACATGGCAGACGGATATGCGCGCGCGAGCGGCAAGCCCGGCGTCTGCATGGCGCAGATGATAGGCGCGTCCAATCTCGCGGCTGGCCTGCGCGATGCTTTCATGGCGGGCGCGCCGGTCATCGCGGTGACCGGCGGACCGACGCCGCAGTCGCGCTACCGTCACGCGTATCAGGAAGTGGACGACGTGACCCAGTTCGACCCGCTCACCAAATTCAATGCGCAAGTCGACAACGTTGGGCGTTTGCCCGATTTATTGCGGCAGGCGTTCCGCGTCGCCACGAGCGGCGTACCGGGGCCGGTCCATTTGCGTATTCAAAGTCACCTGGGCCAGATCACCGAGCAGGAAGCCGAGCTCGATCCTCTCGTGGAAACAATGTACCGACAGGTGCCGGCGTTCCGGCCAGAGCCCGACATACAGCACGTCAAGGATGCGCTCGCTGCACTGATGGGTGCGCAGCGGCCGGTGATCCTGGCCGGCGGCGGCGTCGTGCGCTCGGGCGCGGGACGTGAAATTGCGGAACTTGCCGAGAAACTTAATATTCCGGTCGCGACCTCGCTCAATGCGAAGGCGATGTTGCCCGATCATCATCCGCTCAACGTGGGCGTGCCCGGCGCTTACTCGCGGGACTGCGCCAATCGCACGCTCGCGGAAACGGATCTCGTATTTTTCGTCGGCAGCCATGCCGGCGGCCAGGTCACGAACAACTGGATGTTTCCGCCGGCCGGCACCAAAGTCATCCAGCTCGACATCGATCCGCATGAGCTTGGCCGCAATTATCCGAACGCTGTATCTATCATGGGCGATGCCAAAGTGAGCTTGCGCCGGATGATCGCCGCCGCCTCGCCGCGCGCCTCGCCGGCATCCACTGCATGGGTCAAGCGCACGCAACAGTGGGTCGCGGAGTGGCGCGCGGAGAATGCGGAAATGCGCGATGCCAATGTCGCGCCAATCCGGCCCGAGCGCATCTGCAAGGCGATTTCCGAAGTGCTGCCGGCGAACGGCGTCGTAGTATCCGACACCGGTCACGCCGGGATCTGGACTTCGCGTTTCATCGAACTCAACGAACCGGGACAGAGTTATTTTCGCACCGCGGGCTCGCTCGGCTGGGGATTTCCGGCCGCGCTCGGCATCAAGTGTGCACTGCCGGATCGTCCGGTCGTATGCTTCACCGGCGATGGCGGGTTCTATTACCACATTGCAGAATTGGAAACGGCGCGTCGCCACAACATCAATGCCGTCATCGTCGTCAACAACAACAGCGCGTTGAATCAGGAAATCCGGCTGAATGATGTTGCGTACGGCGGCAAGCAGCGTGGGCGCGCC
>JANXRI010000442.1 GCA_025353085.1 Betaproteobacteria bacterium | reverse complement strand
ATTTCAGCCCGCAATTCGGGCGTGACCCATTCGTCGGCGTCGAGCGACAGCACCCATTCGCTCGTTGCCATCTCGAGCGCGCGGTTTTTTTGCGCGCCGAATCCCGGCCAGTCGTCACTCGTCGCGACCCGGGCTTTTAATTTGCGTGCGATATCCGGCGTGCCGTCGCTACTTGCCGAATCGAGCACGATGATTTTGTCGGCCCACGCCACCGACTCGAGGCAACGCGTGATGACACGCGCTTCGTTGCGGGTGATTACTACGACAGTGAGACTCATACCGCGCGCTCGTTTACGGCCGCGGACGGCGGCAGGCGGGCGAACAACAAACCGGTCGCCCAGGCGAAAAAGAGGCCTTCGGTATGGTCCAGCAACAGCGAATTGAACAGGCATCCGATCACGAACACGAGCACGAGTCCGCGCGCGAGATCGCGGTATAGCGGATCAAGCCGCGCCGCGAGCCGCCACTCGATGTAGAAAAGATAAACCAGGCAGGCGAGGCCAACCAGGCCGATCTGGATGGCAATCAGCAAATATTCGTTATGCGGATTAACCGTTTTTTCCATCTGCTTGCCCGCGACGGTTGCCGCGTACGCGGCCGGAAACGATCCGGTACCCGCGCCAAACAGCGGATGCTCGCGGATGATGCCGAGGCTGCTGCGGTAAAACTCCATGCGCATCCCGACGGAAGTGGTCGACGGCTGGTCCGGTTGCCAGTCATGCATTTCGGCCACGGCGCCATTGACGCGTTGCCCGAACATGTCAGACCCATAATAACCGGCGCCGAACAAAACCGCGCCCAGCACCGCCGCCGCGGCCAGCCCGCGCCAACGGAATTGGGCGACGAAGAAATAGAGCATCAACGCGGCGAGGATGAGATAGCCGGTCCGGCTGTAGACGATGAAGAGCACGTTGCAGGTTGCGATCAGGGCGAGCCCGATCGGGACGATTTGCAAACTGCGCGATGCCGTCCGCCGCGCCAGCAGCGCACAGGCAAATGCACCCATGCCAATCAGCACGCTATGGGTAATCGAGTACTTGAATCCCACCGGAAACGCCGCGTCATTCGGGGGCACGAGCGGATTTTGATATAAAAGGCCCCAATGCGCTAACCACGATACGACGAGGCTTGCTATCAGCGCGCCGCCCATTGCTTTGAGCGCGTCGGCCTGCGTTTGCTTCTCGCGGAATACGGCGATGAAGACCGGCACGAATAGCAGATCGAGGTATTTGCTCCAGTAGCGCAGGCCATCGCCCGGATTGCGAATGCCGTACGCGAGGCCGAGCGTTAGCAAGCCGAACAGCAAGACCGCGGCGACCGCGACCGGATGCGCTTTGAGCGCAGCGAGCTTTCCCGCGAAGTCGCCGGACGCCAGCCATGCTGCGAGCAGCAGCCCGAGCAGAACGTTGTCGAGCGCGACCGAAATCGGGATCGAAAATCCAAGCGCAATCGCGCACGCGCGTGCACAGGCATCGGCCCGGCTGGAAAACGTCTGCGTGTGCATGGCGTTTAGAAGCGGGCCATGCAATCAATCGCGCCGGTATTCGGGCAGCCAGCGCGCGAGATCGCGGCGTACTTCGTCGTCATTCGCCTGGGTGTGCTGGCCAAGCCAATCAAGCAACTGGCCGAGCCATTGCCCATTCTCCTGGCGCGCCTTCGCGATGCGCAACTTCGCATGCGGTGTCGGCAGCGTCGCTTCATCCGCGGCCAGCAGTTCTTCGTACAATTTTTCGCCTGGCCGCAAGCCGGTGTAAACGAGCTTGATGTCGTCTTCGCCGAATCCCGACAAACGTATGAGGTCGCGCGCGAGATCGGCAATCAGTACCGGCTCGCCCATGTCGAGCACGAATATTTCGCCGCCGTTGCCCATTAAACCGGCCTGCAGCACGAGTTGCGCCGCCTCGGGAATCGACATGAAGTAGCGGCGGATCTCGGGATGCGTAATCGTCACGGGCCCGCCCGCCGCAATCTGCTCGCGGAATTTCGGGATCACGCTGCCGGTGCTGCCGAGCACGTTGCCAAAGCGCACCATCACAAAGCGGATGCCGTCGGCGCGCTGCAGCGATTGGCACACCATTTCCGCCAGCCGCTTGGTGGCGCCCATAACGCTGCTCGGGTTGATCGCCTTGTCGGTTGAGATCATTACGAATTTTTCGACGCCGCCCTGCGCGGCGGCTGCCGCGACGATATGCGTGCCGGCGACGTTGTTGAGCACCGCCTGCCACGCATTCTCGCTTTCCATCAGCTGCACATGTTTGTAAGCCGCCGCGTGGAAAACCACCGACGGCCGGTGCGCCTGGATGACCTGTTCGACGCGCGCGCGATCCTTGACGTCGCCGATCGCGCAGACGAGCGGAATCCCTGAATGCTTCTGGCGAAATTCCTGCTCGATGCAATACAACGCGTACTCATTCAGCTCAAACAACACGAGCGCACGCGGCTTGAAGCGCGCAATCTGCCGGCACAGTTCGCTGCCAATCGAGCCTCCCGCGCCGGTGACCATGATGACGCGGCCGTTGATCCACTCCTTGAGTCCCGCCGTATCGAGCACCACCGGATCGCGCCCCAGCAGGTCGTCGAGTTCGACATGGCGGATTTGCGAGACCGTCACTTTGCCGCTCACGAGATCGTCGTAGGACGGCACCGTCATCACCTGCAAGCCGGCCTCGGTGCAGATTTTGACCGCGCGCCGCCGCGCAATGTGCGAAGCCGCCGGCATCGCGATAATTGCGTGGCGCACGCCCAGACGCTGGACGTGCCGCGGCACCTCACTGATCGGGCCGAGTATGCGCACGTCCTGCAGTTGGCGGCCGGCCTTGGTGGCGTCATCGTCGAACACACCGGCCGCATGCCATTGGGTGCTGCGTGCAAGCTCTTTCAACAAAGTCACGGCCGCTTCGTCGCCCCCGATGATGACGACCGGCTCGCGTCCGCCGCGCGTCACGACGCCGAACCCCTGCTCTTTGAATATCCGGTAAGTAAACCGGCTGCCGCCCATGATCATAACGAGCAAAATCGGAGCGAAGATCAGCACCGAGCGCGGCACCGGGATTTGCAGCATCAAAAAGAGCGCCGGCAACGCGAGCCCGCCAATGGTCACCGCCGTCACGATGCGTTTCAAGTCCGGAACACTCGCGTAACGCCACAAGCCGCGGTAGAGACCGAACAGCCAGAAAATCCCCGCTTGCAAGGGCACCACCCAATACAGGGACTCGAGCATGATTGTTTCGTAGTACGCCGGCACTTCCAGATTGAAGCGCAGTCCGAATGCGATGATCCACGCCGCCGCCGCCGCGAGGACGTCATGCAGAAAGGCGAGCCCGGTGCGCGGATTAAACTGCGGCATTTGTATTAAAGTATTTTTCCAGCACGGCGGCGAGGGCCGCATACAGCACGGCCACCGCTGCGATGAATGCCAGTTGTACTACAGCACTCTGGCGCGCGCCGGCAACAGCAAGACCGCTGCTCACCAGCATTAACGCGTATTCAGCAAGCGCCGTTTTGCGGTGACCCCAGCCGCTTTGCACGAC
>JANXRI010000387.1 GCA_025353085.1 Betaproteobacteria bacterium | reverse complement strand
GCGTGCTGCGGCATATTGGCGAGTTTCCAGCCGTCCTTGATGAAGCACGTGAACCTGCGCCGGTATAATCGGCCGCTCGCTGCATCGCCAGGCCAACTTTTATGAACCTCATCATCCAGGGCCTGGAAATCGCCACGCCCGATCTCAAAGCACTGGCGAAGCTCGCCGGTGCGTCCGCCATCGAAGCAATTAATCCCAACGCATTCCGGCTGCTCGATTCAGTTGCGAATCCGGCCATTGCGCCGTATTGCGAGCGGGCGCAGCTTGATCAGGCGTTCGTGCCCGCGACGCGCAAGCTCGAAGATATGCGGCTATGCGTGATGGATATGGATTCGACGCTGATCACGATCGAGTGCATCGATGAGATTGCCGATATGCAGGGCCTGAAGCCGCGGGTCGCCGCGATCACTGCCGCCGCGATGCGCGGTGAACTCGACTTTGCGCAAAGCCTGCGCCGGCGCGTGGCACTTCTGCAGGGACTCGATGCGGGTGCGCTGCAGCGCGTGTACGACGACCGGCTGAAATTATCGCCGGGCGCAGATGTGATGCTCGCCAGGCTTCGCCAGCTCGGCATCAAAACGCTGCTGCTGTCCGGCGGCTTTACCTTTTTCACCGGACGTTTGCAAAAAAGGCTGAGTCTCGATTACACGCGCTCGAATACGCTCGAGATAACCGACGGCAAGCTGACCGGACAGGTGATCGGCGACATTGTAGACGCCGACGTCAAGCGCAGCGCGCTATTGGAAGTGCGCGACGAGCTCGGACTCGACAACGCGCAAATCATCGCGCTCGGCGACGGTGCGAACGATTTGAAATTCATGACGGAAGCCGGCGTCAGTGTGGCGTACCGCGCCAAACCGATCGTGCGCGCGCAGGCGACTCACGCGCTAAATTACGCCGGGCTCGACGGCACGCTGAACCTGTTTAACTGAAGATGGCTGTCTGCCATCGACGGGGGCGACGGCCTTCCGGAGCGCCGGACGATTTATTTCAGTACGAGACCGATTGATTTGCCCAGGCGGTCGTACGTTTCGAATTGCTCTTTGACATAGCGCGCGGTTTCCGCCGGCGACATCACTTGCGGCACTGAACCCATTTTCTCGGTCACGCCGACCCACTGCGGGTCTTTGGCGACTTTCTGCAGAACATCGCTCCAGTAAGCGATCAGCTTCTTGTCCATCGCGGGAGGTCCGTACAGCGCGCTCCAGCCGATGATGCGCTCCAGTTGCGGATAGCCCACTTCTTTGGCAGTCGGCACATTAGGGATTTCCTTGTAACGCTCAGGTGTCGTTGTCATCAGCGCGCGTAACTGCCCCGACTTGATGAAGGCGAGCGCGGTGCCGATGTTGGTGCAATTGAGATTGACCTCGCCAGACATCAGTGCAACTGTCGCGTCGCCACCGCCTTTGTATGGAACCTGGATGCCGCCGTCTTTGCCGAGCTTCAGAATTTCAAACAGCATTTGGGGGCCCATCTCATGGATGGTACCGACACCGGCAGTGCTGTATTTCAACCTGCCCGGATTTTTTTTGATGCCCTCGACCAGATCGCCGAATGTCTTGTACGGTGAATCCGCGCGAACCACGCACACGTACGGATTGAACTCGAGCATGCCCAGAAATGTGAAGTCGTCCCATTTATATCCAAGGTCCGGCTTCAGCGCAGGCAGCGTCGCCTGCGATCCGACGCGCGCCAGCAGCAGCGTATAACCGTCGGGCGTCGCGCGCTTCACATACTCGGAGGCGATCGCGCCGCTGGCACCGACCTTATTCAGCACGACGCCATTCTGGCCGGTGTATCTCGGCAGCATGGCTGTAAGATTTCTCGCGGCGAGATCGGCATCGCCGCCCGCGGTAAATCCGGCGATGACCAATATCGGCTTATTCGGATACTGCGCAGCGGCGTTCGCCGCGACCCCTGCACATAGCACTGCACCCGCCAAGCAATACTTGGCAGACCACCCTCTGCTGACAACACTCATTGAACTCCCCTTGTTTTTTTGTGCGACGCAAACTCAAGGCCGCGCGGCGACAACGATAGCCTACGTTGCGTGGCCGCGGTCAACGCGCGCCGGTTAAACTGCAATGACTTCGATGTCGGGCTCGATCGATTTAACGAGGTTTTCGATGCCGGCCAGCGTGCCGGACAACGAACTCGGGCAACTGCCGCAGGCCCCCTGGTAATGGACCGACAACGTATTGCCGGACAGGCCCATCACATACAAGTCGCCGCCGTCGCCTTGCAGATACGGGCGTATTTGTTCGTCGAGCAGTTCGTTGATGCGGTCGAGACGCTCCTGGTCAGCCGGAGTCAGGTCTGCCAACGCTGCCGCCGACGAGGTAGTCGCAGCGGCCGTCTGCTCATCGGCCCCCGGCGCCGCCCGAATGGGCTCCGCGAGTTTGCGCTGCAATTCATGCCAGTCCGCGCCGCCGTCCTGCGTCACCGTGATCCAGTGGTCGACGTAAAACACATTAGTCACATGCTCGATGTCGAACAACTGGCTCGCCAGCGGATCGTCCTTGGCCTGCTCCACATTGTCATATGAACGCGTGATTCCCCAGGTCAACGGCTCCTTGAGGATGAACTTCATCGCGTTCGGATTAGGCGTGCCTTCGATTTCAGCAATTTTCGGCATGTTAAAACCTAAAAAAACCGGCCACAGAGAGCACAGAGGACACAGCGAAAATCTGAATCTCGACAATGATTAGTTTCTTGCCTTGTTTCTCTCTGTGAACTCTGTGGTAAATGTTTTTCATCTTTAAGCATCGCCCATTGGCGCGTGCATCGGATCGTCATGGGCTTCAGTTGAAGTGGTGGCCACGGAGTTCAACGCCGCATGCAGCGTGTGCCACGGCAGGATTGCGCATTTGACGCGCGTCGGCAGGTCACGCACGCCGGCAAACACCGTGAGGCGGCCGAGATGATGCGGCTTCTTATCGAAGTCGGGCGCACCGGTCGCCATCTCGCGAAATTCATTGACCAGCGTTTCGGCTTGCACCCGGGGCTGGCCTTTAACGGCTGCCGTCATCATCGACGCCGAAGCTTTGCAGATCGCGCACGATTCTCCCGTAAACGCGATGCCATCCACATTTTCGCCGGCGAGCCTGAGTGTGAGTGTCAGGTGGTCGCCGCACAACGGATTGTGGCCCTCGGCCTTATGCGTGGCATCCTCTAACACGCCATAGTTGCGCGGCTTTTTGTTGTGATCGAGGATCACTTCCTGATACAGCGCCCTGGTGTCCGCCATTATGCGAAAACCTTCTGGACATTGCGGATGCCGGCGATCAACGCATCGACTTCCGCCATGCTGTTGTAAAAAGCAAACGACGCGCGTGACGTCGCCGGCACCTTGAAGCGCCGCATTACGGGCTGCGC
>JANXRI010000353.1 GCA_025353085.1 Betaproteobacteria bacterium | reverse complement strand
CAAAAAATCCGGCCTTACAGCATGAATGGTTGCGCGACCGCGGTCATGCTCGATCCCGCCACCGGTAGCCGCATCGCCGGCGCCGAGCGGCGCCGCGACTGCTACGCGATCGCGTACTAAGCCGCGACCGCGCCGGCCACTCTATGCCGGCCGCGCGCGCGATAAAGCAACAGCAACACGATACCGACGTTCAGCAGATTCCACGCGGTGCCGTTCAAGAATGCGGCGCGGTATGAACCGGTCAGGTCAAAAATAGCACCCGACATCCAGCCGCCGAGCGCCATGCCGAACAGCGTCGCCATCAACACGGTGCCCACTCGCGCGCCGGCTTCCTTCGGCGTGAAATACTCACGCACGATCAGCGCATAACTCGGCACAATGCCGCCTTGAAATAAGCCGAACATCGCAGACACCAGGTACAGCGAAGTGATTCCGTTCGTAAACAAAAACGCAAGCAGCGCGATGCCCTGCAGCACCGAGCCGAGCAACAGCGTGCGCAATCCGCCGACATGATCGGAGATCCAGCCCGAGACGAGGCGGCTCACAATGCCGGCGCCGAGCATCAACGACAACATCTCCGCGCCGCGTGCGGCGCCGAAGCCAAGATCGCCGCAATACGCGACGATGTGTACCTGCGGCATCGACATCGCCACGCAGCACGCAACCCCCGCGATGCACAGCAGTGTTTGCAGCGCGGCAGGAGAAAACCCGAGGGGCCGCGCTGAGGCGTTCAACGCCGCATGCTCAATTGTTTGCGCGGATAACGCCTCGGGTGCAGCGGCATGCGGCACCTGCAGCGGCGGACGCCGGCGCAATACCAGCAAGGCGAGCGGCAACATGGTGACGAGACAAAATACGCCCATACCCGTATAGGTCTGGCGCCAACCGACGCTGTCGACGAAGTGCTGCACGATCGGCGACCAAACGGCGCCGGCCATATAATTGCCGCTCATGCAAATGGCAATCGCGATGCCGCGCCGGCGTGAGAACCATTGCGACGTATCGGCGACGAGCGGCGCAAATGTCGCTGAACAGCCAAGAAAGCCCATCAACACGCCTTGCGCGAGGCTGAACTGCCACAGGCTGCCCGCTGCGCCGGCGACGATGAACCCCGTGCCGAGAAAGAGTGCGCCGATGATGACCGGCACCATCACGCCGAAACGGTCCGCCAACCTGCCCATCAAGACGCCGCCGAGTCCAAAGCCGATCATCGCGAGCGTGTAAGGCAGCGACGCATCCGCGCGCGCCACCGCGAACTCGGCCTGAATGCGCGGCAACACGACGGCGACCGTGTACATGCCCGAGCCGCCGATCGTCATCAAAATCAATGAGACGAACAACCGCATCCAGGCGTAGGGCGATTCTATGTCGCGTGCGGTTGCGCTCGGCGTTGGCATAAGTCCGACCGAATCTATAACGGCGCGGCTGGGTTGCGCAAGAATAATCAGCTGCCGCCAAGAAACCTCCGCGTAACCTGTGCGCGATCCGACCGGATCATTCGGCCTTGATGCCGGCGTCTTTAATCACTTGCGAATATCGGGCGCGTTCACTGCGCACGAACGCAGTCAGTTGCTCAGGCGTGCCGCCGCCGTCGAGACCGCGTCGGCAAAAGCGCTCCTGAATATCCGGTAGCTTGATCACGCGCGCGACTTCACGGTTAAGCCTGGCAATGATTGCGGGCGGCGTGCCGGCGGGCGCAAACATGGGTTAAACTTTTGTGCAACCCCGCCCCCCTTAAGGAGTTACGCATTTGATTATTGACACTCACGCCCACGCGCTCGACTTCGAATTTCTCGATGGCCTGTGCCGCCAACCGGCGTTCGGGATGTCCGCCGAACGCCGCGCCGATGGCAGGTTCTGGGTCAGGCGCGGCGACAATCCGCCGCATTCGCTCGATGAGAATTTGTCGGACGTGCCGAAACGCGTGGCAAGTCTCGCGCGGCGCGGCGTGGAGTTGCAGTTGATTGCGCCGCCGCCCGGCTACGTGGCATGGCCTGACGGCGCCGCGGGCGTCGAATACGCTCGCGCATTGAATAAGCACGGCGCGCGCGTGGCTTCCGAAGGACAAGGCCGGCTCGAGATGATGGCGGCGTTAGCCCTCGGCGCACCCGACCAGTGCGCGTACGAGCTGGAGCGCGCAGTCGATCTGTATGGCGCGCGGTCCGCGCTGCTGCCGGCGACGGCCGGCGGACGCCCGCTCGACGGCCCCGAATTCGCAGCGCTGTTCACGGTCGCCGAGAAACTCGGCGTGCTCTTGTTCATGCACCCGGTATCGGCGGAGCCGCCCACGCGCTTCCCGTTGTATGGCGTGCAGGTGCTCGTACAGTGGCCGTTCGAAACGACGCTCGCGGTCAC
The DNA here is from genome assembly GCA_025353085.1 of Betaproteobacteria bacterium. Classification (GTDB taxonomy): domain Bacteria; phylum Pseudomonadota; class Gammaproteobacteria; order Burkholderiales; family SG8-41; genus PALSA-1004. The sequence goes on along the minus strand of JANXRI010000353.1, from coordinate 5,845 downwards.
GCGCATGATCTTCGAAGGCGTGTTCGACCGCCATCCGGGCCTGCAGCTATTGCTCGCGCATGGCGGCGGCAATCTGATTTTTCTCAAAGGCCGGCTCAATTCGGCGTACGACGCGACCGGCTGGGAAGCCGATCCGTACTACCGCAAGAACATCTCGAAAGCGCCGGGCGAATACTACAAGCAGATCTTCTTCGACACCTGCTCGCTGTCGCCCGAGTCCGTCGAATTCACGATCAAGATTGCCGGCGCCGACCGCGTGATGTTCGGCACCGATTACCCTTTCGATATCGGCGACCCCGAAGCGAAACGCGCGCTGCCGGCGCTCGAGCGACTCGCCGACGAGCCGCGCCATAAAATCTATCGCGAAAACGCGGCCGCGGTGCTCGCCGCTGCGCGCAAGCCCGCCAACGCTCACGCCGGCTGAACGACGATGAAAAAATCGATCGTCGCCACGAGCGCGGTCGCCGCACCCGTGCCCGGCTTCCCCGTCGCGACGCGCGCGGGACATCTGCTGTTCATATCGGGACGCGCGGGTCTCGCGCACGATTCAGGTTTTGCGCTGAGCGGTTACCGCGAACTCGGCCGCCAACCGGTGCCGGCGCTCGGTTTGCTCGCGCCCGATAGCTGGGAAGAGACGTTCGTCGCCCAGGCGGCGCGTATTTACGAAGACCTCGAGACGCTGCTCAACGAGCAGGGCGCCAAAAAGAACGACCTGCTTTTCTACAGCATCTACAAGCGCGAGATGCGGAATTTCCCGGTGCTCGCGCGCACGCGTGCAGCTCTGTTCGAGGGCGGGATCGCGCCGCCGAGCACGGCATCGCAGGTCCCTGCGCTGCTGCATCCGGGTTCGGTCGTGTACTTCGATCCCGTCGCGATGGTTCCCGACCCCGCCCGCGGCATCGCGAAACAAGTGCTCACGTCGAAACACGTCGTGCAGGGGCCGCTGTCGAATTACGAGCTCGCGACGCGCGCGGGGGATTACACGTTCTACGCCGGCGTCGTCGGCGCGCACCCGGAGAACGGTCTCATCATCTACGGCGCCGATGAACTTAAGGATACGGACTGGCCGCGACCCGCCGCCGCGCTCGCGGCACGGCTGCAGTTGGAACCCATCTCGGCGCAGACTTACACGATATACAAGCTCATACGCGCGATGCTCGAAGAACAAGGCACTTCGCTCGCGCAGATCATGCGGGTCAACATTTACCTGCGCAATATGACCGAGCTCGCGGAAGTCGAACGCATAGGCGCGCATTTTTTCGGCGAGCGCGCGCCCGCGGGAACGGTCATCGGCGTCGAAAGTCTCGCGCGGCGCGATTTCTACATCGAAATCGAGGGCATCACGTACGACCGCGGTGCGCTGAACGCGGCGCCGGCCGATGCGCGAGTCGCCGCCTGGGGACGCCATGTCAATGCAGTGCGCGGCGGCGATTTCGTATTCGTGTCCGGACTGATGGGCTATGGCACCGCGACGGGCCATATGGTGAAAGCCGCGAGCGATCTCGGACCAGCGGCAGCGCAACGCATGACTAAAGCGATCGCCGGACTCGACGCGCACACGCGCGAGCAACTTGCAGCGGCGGCGCAAACGCAAAGCATCCTCGATCAGTTGGAGATCGTGCTGAATTCGCTCGATTCAAATCTGCGTTCGTTGCTCAAGATAACCGTCTATATGCGCAGCGTGGCCGACTTCACGTTCGTGCGCAGGGTTTTGCTCGCGTCGCTCGGCGACGATCCGCCGGCGATCACCGCCGTCGCGGTGCACGACCTGCCGCTTCGGGATGCACGCGTGCAAATCGAGGCGGTGGCGGTATGAACACCGGCGCAACCGGCGCGCGGTTTTACGCGGGCAGCGCGGGCCGGCTCGACGAATTGCAGGCGTGCGCCTCCGCGGGCAACACCTGAAACAGGGGACTCGCATCATGAAAAAACGCCGCATCGTACTTCCCGACATCGAGCAGTTCTACCGCGGCACGCTGCACAAGGATATTCCCGAATACCAGCCGATTAGCATCGCGCATGCGATCGTCACGAGCGGCGGCAATACGCTGCGCATGTCGGGTTATCCCGCGATCGGCCCCGCCGGCATCATCGGCAAAGGCGACATGCGCGTGCAGACCTTGCAGGCGCTCGAATACGTAAAGCGCACGGTCGAGGCCGGTGGCGCGGGCTGGGACGATATCGTGCACATGACATTTTATTTCACCGACCGCGAAAAATGGCATCGCGATGCGATACCGGCGCGCGTCGAGTTCTTCGCGAAACATTCGCCCGGCGGCGAGTTGCCGTGCATCACGTCGATCGGTGTCGCCTCGCTCATGCATCCGGATATGCTGATCGAGATCGAAGCCACCGCAGTGTGGGAATAACATGATGACTCATCGAAGCCTCCACGGGAGAAATCCATGAACAAACTGGCGCGCAAGCTCGTTTATTTAGGATGGATCGCAACGCTCGGCGGCGCAAACGCGTACGCGCAACAGAAAGCGGCCGGCGATCCGGCACAAGATTTCCCGAGCAAACCGATCCGCTGGATCATCGACTTCGGCGCGGGCGGCCTCTCGGACACTCTCGCGCGCATCGTCGGCCAGAAACTCACCGATGCGTGGAGCCAGCCGATCATCAACGAAGCGCGTCCCGGCGTGAACGGCACCATCGCCAATGACATCGGCTCGAAGGCCGCGCCTGACGGTTACACGCTCGTGTTCGTCTCGACGCCGTTCTCGATCAACGTCAGCGTCTACGACAAGCTGCCGTACGACACGCGCAAGGATTTCGCGCCGATCTCGCTGATCGCGATGTATCCCAACATCCTGGTGGCCAGCGTGAATTTTCCAGCGAAGACCGTGCCCGAGCTGATTGCATACGCGAAGAGCAAACCCGGCGGCCCGACGTGGGCGACCGTCGGCGCGGGTAGTTCGCCGTATCTCGCGACCGAGTTGTTCCGCAAGCGGGCGGGCTTCAGCGGCGCGCATGTGCCATACAATTCGAGTCCGGTCGCGCTGACCGACGTGTCCGGCGGCCGCATCGATTTTATGTTCGTCAACATGCCAACCGCGATGCAATTCATCCGCGGCAACCGCGTGCGGGCCGTGGGCATCGCGTCGCCTTCGCGCAGCACTTTGCTGCCAGAGCTGCCGACGATTGCCGAAGCGGGCTTGCCGGGATTTCAATCGGTCGGTTATGCGGGCGCCGTCGCGCCGGCCAAGGTGCCGCTGGCTATCGTCAACAAGATCAATGCGGAAATGGTGAAGGCGCTCAAGATGCACGACGTGCAGGAGCGCATTCAGAATCTCGGCGGCGAACCGCGCTGGAGCACGCCGTCCGAGTTCAGGCAGTTCCTCGAAGAGGAAGTCGCGCGCTGGACGCCGGTCGCGCGCGAAACTGGCGTCAAACTCGAACGATAGGAGAAATTGATGGTAAGTACCGTCACTGCGCTCGGTGCGCTGCGCATTCCACGCACCGACATCCACTACGCACCCTGCATGAAGGCCGGCAACTGGGTATTTCTGTCAGGCATCGAAGCGGTCGATTATGAAACGGAACTGCATCCGGCAGTCGCGGGAACGGCGGGATTGCCCCATCACGGACTGCCGCGCCATCGGCGCGAAGGTGATGTGATTTGCGCGCGGTTCAAACAACTGCTCGCACAAGCCGGCACGAGTTTCGCGAATACCGTGCGGCTCGATCAATACTATCCGACGTGGAAAGCCGTCGATCCCTATCATCTCGCGCGGCGCGCCGCGTTCGGCGACTACATTCCGCCAAGCACGTCGGTGATCATGGAAAGTCTGCTGACTGCGCGCGCGGACATTTCTGCTTCGCTGCTTGCCGTAATGCCCGGCGGGAGCCGCGAGCCCAGGCGCGTGAGCGCACCCCAGGTGACCGCGCCCGTCTGGTCCGGTTTCGTACCGGCGGTGACGGCGGGCGATTTCATTTTTATCGCCGGGCAGATGGCGCGCGGCGCCGACGGCAATACGGATCCGCGCGCGCACGTGCCGGCGCACAGCCGCTGGGGCGGCTACGAAATTCGCCGCCAGACCGAATACCTGATCCGCGAGAAATTTATCCCCGCGCTCTCCGCCGCCGGTTCCTCACTCGCCAACGCGGTCAAAGCGCAGGTGTACTTGCGCGACATCGACGACACCGCGCATTTTCTCGACGTATGGGAAAGCCACTTCGGCAAACGCCAGTGCGCGCTCACGATAGTGCCGGCGAAAGATTTCGGACTCGTTCCCGGCATCATTGAAATCAACCTGATCGCCGTGACCGACGGCGGCAAAGCCAAAAAGCAGGTAATCGACGGCTGCATCCCCGCTGCAATGACGTACGGCGCAGCGGCCGTGCGCGCGGGCGATTTATTGCTGTGCTCCGGCATGCTGGCCGTCGACAACAAAGGACCAATCGCCGGCATAGCCGCGGACAAGGCACTGCCGTATTTCGGCATCGCGGCGCGCGCGCAAATGGAAACTATCGTCGACGCGATCAAGACAGTCTGCACGGCAGGCGGCACGCACATCGACAACGTTGTGCGTATCCATCAATTCCATACCGATCTTGCTGACTTTTCACTGATGCACCGGCCATGGCAGGAGGCGCTCGGCGGCGCGCCGATTCCATTTACCGCGATCGGCGTTCCCGCGACGCTGCCGGTCCCCGCGTGCAGCGTGATCGCCGATGCGTGGATCTATGCGCCCTGATTCACGCGGTTATACGTCGAATACGACCGTCAGTTCGATTTCGACCAGCGCGCCTTCGGCACGCACGCTGGGCACGATCACCGGCGTAAATGCGGGCCGGTTCGCGCCGAAAATATCGATGCTGATTCGCCGCAGTTCCGGCATCACGCGCTTGTGCGTCAGGTATGCGCGCACGTAAACGACGTCGGCGAACGTCGCGCCCGCGAGATCGAGCGTTTTCTTGAGATCGGCAAACACGCGCCGGCATTGCGCCGCCGGATCGCCTGGCCCGATCACGCTGCCGTCTTCAGCCAGCGGCGCCTGGCCGGCGAGCGTCAACGTGCGGCCGGCGCGCACGCCATGACTGTAAATGTTGACCGGGCTGTAAACACAGGGCGGGTCGTAAAACTGTTTGGGCATGCGATAGTTACCAACTAATCAAGCATCGCCATCACTTCAAAACTCATGAGCGCGCCTGCCGGTTCAACGTCACTCACCATGAAGGTCGTGCTCGCCGGCTTATGGTCACCGAAGAATTCCTTGCGCACTTTCCACGTCGCCTGCAAACAATCGCGCTGCTTTAAAAATCCGCGCACCATCACGACATCCGTGGGTCGCGCGCCACCTGCCGCGAGCACCGCGCCGATGCGAGCGAAAATCGCGTGGCATTGCGCTTCTGCATCTTCCCCGCCGACGATGCGCCCTTGCGCGTCGTGCCCCGCCTGCGCCGATACCCAGATCGTGTTGCCCGCGCGCACGCCCTGACTATAGGGACTGTCGACTGCGCCGAGCGCGGGCGGATTCAGGAATTGTTTTGCCATGCTGTTCTCTCTGCTCATTGCTCATTGCTCATTGCTCACACATAGTTTAACCGCAGCGTAATCGACTGCAAGCAGAACGGTCGCTACAATGCAAACCTTCGATGTCCACCATGAATGATCAATCGACTGCCGGCGCCGATGATGATCTCGCGTACGCGCCGATCCATGCGCTTGGCGCGCGCCTGAAGACCGGCGAATTGACCGCGTCGACGCTCGTCGACTGTTATTTGCAGCGCATCAGCCGGCATGACGAAAAATATCACGCGTTCGTTGAAGTCTATGCGGACGAAGCACGCGCCGCAGCAGAGGCGGCCGACCGTGCTTTCAAAGCGGGTGAGGCGCGCG
>JANXRI010000329.1 GCA_025353085.1 Betaproteobacteria bacterium | reverse complement strand
TAGATGTAAACGACCGTGGTGCCCTTGAGTTTGGATAGATCCATCGCGCGGCCACTGGTCGATTGCAACGTTATCGACGGCAACTGCCTGCCGGTCAGGTGATCGCAGGCGCCGTCGTCCTGTGGCGCCGGCAGGTCTTTGGGCAGTTCCATTACGTTGTCGGTGCGCGCCATTGTTTTCCCTTGGCTATGAACCCTGCCCCCACCCTGGCCCTCCCGCCCGAGCGGGGGAGGGGATTATTTAGTGATCAGCAGATTCTTCAGCGTATGCAGATAAATCTGCGGCAATTGCTCGAGCTCTTCCACTTTTATGCACTCGTTGATCTTGTGAATTGTCGCGTTGGTCGGACCGCATTCGACAACCTGCCCGCAAATATCCGCGATGAACCGTCCGTCCGACGTGCCGCCGGTCGTTGACAACTCCGTCGTCAAGCCGGTCACCGTCTTGATCGCTTTGGCAACTGCGGCCACGAGATCGCCTTTCGGCGTGATGAACGGCCGGCCGTCGTAGCGCCATTCGAGGTCATAGGGCACGCCGTGCCGGTCGAGAATGCCGTGCACGCGCGTCTGCAATGACTCGAGCGTACTCGCCGTCGCGAAGCGAAAATTAAATTTGACGTGTGCCTCGCCGGGCACCACGTTGTTGGCGCCGGTGCCCGCGTTAAAATTTGATATCTGCCAGCTGGTCGGCGGAAAATACTCGTTGCCGTTGTCCCATTTCGTTGCGGCCATCTCGGCGATCGCAGCAGCCACCAGATGAATCGGGTTCTTCACCTGCTCCGGATACGCGACATGGCCCTGCACACCTTTGACCGTCAGCATGCCCGACAGCGAACCGCGCCGCCCGTTCTTGATCATGTCGCCCAACTGCTTGACTGCAGTCGGTTCGCCGACGATGCAGTAATCGAGTTTTTCGCCACGCTCCTTGAGTACTTCGCACACCCGAACGGTGCCGTCGATCGCGGGGCCTTCTTCATCGGACGTAAACATCACGGCAATCGAGCCCGGATGATCGGGGTGCTCGCTCACGAATTGCTCGATCGCCACGACGAAAGCCGCGAGAGAGCTTTTCATGTCGGATGCGCCACGCCCGTACAGCACGCCATCCTTGATTGTCGGCGTGAACGGATCGCTATGCCATTGTTCAAGCGGCCCGGTCGGCACGACGTCGGTATGACCGGCAAAGCACACGAGCGGACTTGCGGTGCCGCGCCGCGCCCACAAATTGTCGACGCCCCCCATGCTGATTTTTTCGCACTCGAATCCGAGCGGTGTCAGATGCGCGCACAGAAGATCGATGCAGCCCGCATCATTCGGCGTGACGGAATTGCGCGAGATCAGGTGCTGCGCGAGTTCGACGGCGTTGATGGTCACGGGGATTGCCTCATGGAATTGGAAACCGGATAGTAGCAAATCGGCGCGTGCCGGCAGCGTCGATTAGCCGCTAAAATAGTCGCAAAATCGTCCGCCGTTGTCAGCGTCTTGCAGACGGCGTCCCATCGAACGCGAAAGGACTTCCCCCGGTGACCGGCTTGCTGGTGTCGCATCAATTCAACGCCCGCTACGGCAAGGACATTGCCGCGTCTGCCGCGCGCAGCGGCGTTCCGCTCGAACTCCTGGTCTTGCCGGCCGAGCCCGAAGCCCGAATCGCCGATGCCGATACGGCGCGTGCCGAAGTCGCTTACTTCAGCACCGATATTTTTCCGATTCACACCAAACAGTTTTTCTCGGCGACGCGCAAGGCGCCGGCCTTGAAATGGATGCAAGTGTTCAATGCCGGCGTCGATCATCCGGTGTTCGCGAGCGTGCTCCAACGCGGCGTGCGCCTGACGACATCGTCGGGCACTGCGGCGGAACCGATTGCCCAAACCGCGATCGCCGGCCTGCTGATGCTCGCGCGAAACTTTCCGCACTGGCTCGAGGGTCAACGCCGGCATCAATGGAAGCCTTTGCCCGCCGCCGATTTTCCACGCGATTTGCGCGGCCAGACCCTGCTCGTGTATGGCCTCGGCGCAATCGGGATCGAAATTGCGCGCCTCGCGCGCCTGCTC
>JANXRI010000302.1 GCA_025353085.1 Betaproteobacteria bacterium | reverse complement strand
TGCTGCTGCACCATCATCTCCCAGCGGCCTACAAGCCTTGCATCCAGTTCAGGTTTCTCAAGAGCATACCGCCAGTTTCTATCACATCTCGAAAATTTGTACAACCCCTTGCACAACAAAAGATGTGTAGATACCTATGCCTTGAAGGGGAGGGAATGTCTCGTTAATTGCGAAGCACCACACTAGCGCATCCGCACCGGCGGTTTGTTACTACCCATGACTTGTCCGGCCCGACCCGGTCACCAGCGTAGGAATGCTGTAGACCGGTGCCCTTACGGCACCGTTGACCGAACCGACTTTAAGCGGCACCTGGGTGACCTTGGCGAAACTCCGCTGCGAAATCCAGCCGCAGCCGAGCGCGGCGATATAGGGAATGGACTGCGCGATCAGCAAGCCGACCCACAACATCGCTTCGTGATGATGCAGACCCATGCGCCAGATGATTGCGGCCGCGGCGAGGCTCAGCGCGCATAACAACAACGCTTCTTCGCGGACGACGGCAAACGTACTCGGCCGCTTATTGCCGGTGGCGCCTTTCATCGTCGACTGGAACACGCCGTCCTTACGCACCAGCCCCTGCCAGATGCCGCGCGCGATCGCATGCGAAAGTCCCATTGCCGCGAGCGATGCACCCATCAAATCCAGCCAGCTGCACGCCACGCGCGAGCGGTAAAGCACGGGGCCGAACACTGCTTTAAGTGCAAAAAATCCGAGCACCGGCACGAGAAATAAGTCGAGCGGCAGACTGAATCGCCGCGGATCGGCAATCATTCCGGCGGTCCACGCCAGCGACGCAAATACGAACGCAAGATGTAACGCATCGGCAAACCATGAGCACCAGCCGGTCAGGAAATGATAGCGTTGGCCGCCCGTCAAACCGCTCGGCGTGACGAGCCAGCGCCAATGCCTTTTCAGAATCTGCATTGCGCCGAACGCCCACCGATAGCGTTGCGCCTTGAACGTTTTGAAATCGGCCGGGGCGAGTCCACGACCGCATACCGCATCGACGTAGCGCGTCTCATAGCCGGCATGCATCAATCGCAGGCCGAGTTCCGCATCCTCGCAAATGCACCATTCCGCCCACCCGCCCTGCATCGCGAGCGCAGTTTTGCGCACCAGGGTCATGGTCCCGTGCTGGATGATTGCATTGCGCTCGTTGCGATGATGCATGCCGATGCGGAAGAACCCATCGAACTCCCAATTGCACATGCGCTGAAACGCGCTCTGTTCGAACGCGCGATGCGCTTGCGGCGCCTGCACGACAGCGACTTTCGGATCTTCAAAGTGACCGGCCAGCGTCTTGAGCCAGCCCGGGTCAACTTCGTAATCCGCGTCGACGACGCCAATAACCTCGGCGTGCGGGTTGGTATGTTTGAGCGCAAAATTGAGCGCACCCGCCTTGAAGCCCGGCCAATTGTCGAGATGATAAAAGCGAAAACGCGGACCCGCTGCCTTGCACCACGCCTCGACCGGACGCCACGTCGCTTCAGACTTGGTGTTGTTGTCGATAACCAGCACTTCAAAATTTTCATAATCGAGCCGCGCCATGCTTTCAAGCGTGAGGATCACCATCGCGGGCGGCTCGTTACAGCAGGGCACATGGATCGACACGAGCGGCGCCGAGGACGGCTCACTCGCAATCGGCAAGAACCGCCGCGACCACTCGCGCCGCCATAACATTTCGGCAAATTCGAAACCATTGACGAGCAGAACCGCGATCGTGGCAATCATCGCCGGTATGATCAGGACGAGCGCGCCTATGTCGATCGGCCGCAGATAAAACTCGAAGGGCAGTGTCACGAGCCACACGGCCAGCGACACAGCACTCTGTATCAAAGCGCAAAAGAAGACCCGCCCCCCCAGGCGCAGCCGCGGAAACGCCAGCGCAAACCAGAACATGAACGGCGCCGCCAACAATACGGCAGCGAGCGCTTTGCGCGGCCACGCTGCATCGGGAACGACCGGACCCGACAAGGTAAATTTCTGCGTACGAGCGGCGGAGAACATGCCCCAATAGGCGCCCGCGTGCCCTTCGTGGTCGGCTTTCCATGGCTGGTCGAACGCTTCCATCACGTAGTAGTCGAGCTTGCGCTCTGCGGCGCGGGTGAAGAATTCGCGCATAAAACGCGCTTGCGCCACCGGCGAGGGCAGCGCGCTGTCGACGCGGTCGCCCTGACTGGGCCAGCCGACTTCGCCAATCACGATTTTTTTGTTCGGATATGCAGCGCGCAGATCGTCGTAGCGGTCGAAGACATAATCGAGCGAATCTTCGACCGTCAAGCCTTCCCAGTACGGGAGCAAGTGGACGGTGATAAATTCGACCTGCTTCGCGAGTTCAGGGTAGCGCAGCCAGATGTGCCAGGGCTCTGCGGTTGACACCGGCACGGATACTTTGCGCTTGACGAACTTTATTTTTTTAATGAGCTCCGCGACGCTCAAGTCGCCGCGCAAGATCACTTCGTTGCCGACGATCACCCGATTTACATTGCGATTTTCGCGCACCGCCCGAATCAGCGCCGCAATTTCATCTTCGTTATTCATCGCGCGCGTGTCGAGCCACGCGCCGGCGGTAACGGTCAGGCCCTGGTCGGCGGCAAGCCTCGGGACGTCGGCATTGTCGATGGAGCTGTACGTGCGGATGCGGCCGGTCTGCGTGGCCAGCAATGCAAGGTCGGCGCTTAACTCGCGGGCGTTCGGAAATACGAGCTTGGTCGGATCCTGATCGCGCTGAAAACCCGAATACGCGAACCCGCTGATCCGCTCCGGCGCGTCCTGCAAGTTAAGCGGCCGATTCAACCAGCCCCATGATCCTGCGGCAATTACCGCTACTATTGAAGCGATAAAAAAAGCGCTAAGCGCACGGGCGGCACTTGGGCTCAAGTCACCTGCTGCGTTAGCAAAAGAACCTTCCTTGCGCGAATTGGTCAACATATCGGGTTCCGGTCAATTACAAACCGCCAGGCAAGCCATGTCGGCTGTTCGTTGAATTTATTAGTGGCCACGTCGAACGCGCGTCCAGGGTCGCCGTCGCAAAATAACGACAACGGATGAACTAGCCCTCGCCGCAGAGGTAAACTCAGGGATTGAAAGATAGCTGCAATCGACACTGTGATAACTCCGCGTGTCGGCAGCAGACGACACATGAAGACCCGCCAAATAAATTTTATCTGCATGATTTTGGTCGCGAGCGCACTGGGACTTGCTCTGTGGGCTCGCTATGGATTGATCGAATCAGTAACGGTGGCCGCTCTGTGCAATGCAACTTCCGTGCCACTAAGTTGCACCATAAGACGCATCGTGATTGCGACCACTTCAATTTCTTTGTGGAGCTATGTCGCGATCCTGGCCGGCGCGTTGTCGATCTTGCTGCGCCGGCTTGACGCCACGCTGCTGGCGCTGGTTACGGGCGCAGCCGGGCTCGTGCTCTACGGTGGTGCGGTTGCCGCGGTGGGCTTTCTTTTGGGGTGCATCACCTACCCGCGTCTGATCGTGCTGCCGAACGCAGCCAGGGCGCAATGACGGCGGCTGCGAATACCAGACATACACAGCACCACTGCATCGCTTGCCCGTTATGCCAGCCCTCCCGTAGTGCGATGCCCGCCGTACTCACTGCGACGACCCACGCAATTGCGCGCTCTTCGGGCTGGGGAGTCAACTCGCCGGGTCTCTCACTGACCAATAAAAGCAATCCATATCCGCACGACGGTATGATAAAAATTGCCACCGGAAATTCACGGTAGCGCGGATCCGCGAACAACAGCAGGCAAAGCACCGCCATTCCGAACAACAGCAAAAATCGCAATAATCCGAGGGCGCGTTCACGCGCGTCGAACGCTGACTCGTTGGTCATGAACCATCGGGCCAATGTAGCGACCGGCGCGGGCGCGCCGACAGGTGCGAAGCCATCGCACCACGCGGCGAGCCCACGCGCCGCAAAAAAGGAGGCCAAGCCTGCGGCGAGGATGTATGCGCCGCCTATTCCGGCCTCCAGCGAATTGCGCGCCCAATGCGATACGTCTAGTCCCCCTTGCCATAGCGCGGATCCGCAGGCCGCGCCGGACAGCATCATGAGCAGCAGGCCGGGCACACCAATGGCCGTTGTCGCCAGCGCGACAAACAGGATGGCCATGCATGCCGCGGCGATCCACCCGCGTTGCCACAACGTGTTCTCGGCCACGGGGCCCGTGCGCGCAAATTTTTCCACGCCTTGCGCATCGAAAAATCCCCAATGGCCGCCGACAGTGCCTTCGAGTTGACGCTTCCACGGCTGGTCGTAAGCCTCGACCAGGTTGTAGTCCAATGCCCGCTCCTGGGCGATGCGCGCGAACGTGCGCACAAACGTCGCCTGATTGACGAGCGATGGCAACGCACCCTCGCGCTGACGGCCCGCGCTTGGCCAGCCTGTTTCGCCGATCAGGATGCGCCGGTCCGGAAACGCATCGCGCACCCGGGCGTAAACATTCAACACGTGATCGACCGCCCGGTCAGCCGCAATCGGATCGTCTTCCCAATACGGAAGAATGTGCACGGTCACGAAACTCGTTGCCTGAAGAACCTCCGGATAGCGCAGCCAGAATTCCCACACGTCGGCATAAGTTATCGGCAAAGAAGTTGCCGCCCTTACGCGCCGCAGATAATTCACCAATTCAGCCGCAGGCTGATCGCGCCGCAGCAGCACCTCGTTGCCGACAATCACTGCATTGATGACATCGGCGTCGCGCTTGAGCACTGCGATGCCCTGCGTAAGTGCAAGCTCGTTGTCCTCCGCGTCGGGTCCGATCCACAGTCCCAGCAGCACGCGCAGACCGTGCTTGCGCGCTATCACCGGCAATTCTGCGAGGCCGCGCGCGACCGAGTACGTTCGCACACAGCGGAATGACCGCGCGATTTGCGCGAGATCGGCATCGATCTGCGAGCGGCCGATCACCGACGTTTTTGAAAGCGGGCTCTGGCCAGGCCGATGAAACGGTGAATAGGAAACGCACGGAAGCCGATCGGAAGGGGCGTCCACGATATCGATTTGCCGTCCGGCTGCAGCCCAGTGCAGCACGCCTGCGATGGCGCCGGCAAACACGACCGCAAATACAGCGAACCGTTTCATGTGCATTATTCAACTACTTTGTGGCCGACCGTCACCCGCCCGCAAAGCGTTGAGCAAGGCGCCGTATTTGATGAAGTGCGCCGGTGACGTTGCAGTCAATTCGTTTGCACAAGCCCCTATCGAATCATTCCCACAGCCGCTCGGGCATCGGCAGCCCGGCAAAATCCGCTGGCGTGAGCGGATGGTCCGGCACGATGCCCAGGCGTTCGAGTACGGCGGCGAGCTGCCTGCAATGTTGAGCCGAATGCCAGGTGACGCGCTCGAATAATTTATGCGCCACCGTGTCGCCGTAGTAGGTTTTGAGCACGGGCGACAACGTGCGGTCGTTCAAGCCACGCCACCACGCTTCATACCGCGCCCATACGCCAGCGCCGTAGCGCGCGATGTCGTCGCCGGTTTGCATCGAGTCAGGCGGCTCGTTGTCGGCAATTTT
>JANXRI010000275.1 GCA_025353085.1 Betaproteobacteria bacterium | reverse complement strand
GCCATCGCCGTCTTCCATTGCGGCGAAACATTCATGATAAATCCTTTACGCATTGATGCCCGCCTGCTTCATCGCGGCGCGCACGCGTGCATGATGGTTCTCGGTTAAGGGGGTCAGCGGCAGCCGGATCCCGGGCTTCATCAGCTTCATGCTCGATACCGCCCACTTGACCGGAATCGGGTTGGCCTCGATAAACAAGTCGTGATGCAGCCCCATCAATCGATTGTTGAGCTCACGTGCACGTGCCGGTTCGGGCTTGAGCGCGGCCTCGCACATCTCATGCATTAATCGCGGCGCGACATTCGCCGTGACCGATATCACGCCGTGCCCGCCGAGCAGCATCAACGCGAGCCCCGTAGCGTCGTCGCCGCTGAAAACGGAGACATGCCCGGGCAACTGGCGCAGCAACTCGGCGCCGCGTTCGAGATTCGCCGTTGCATCTTTAAGACCGACGATATGCGGCACCTGCGCCAGCCGTACCATGGTTTCAGTTTGCAAGTCCGCGACGGTGCGTCCCGGCACGTTGTAAACAATCTGCGGAATATCGACCGCTTCGGCGATTGCGCGAAAATGGCGGTAGAGACCCTCCTGCGTGGGTTTGTTGTAATAAGGAACGACCGACAGGCTCGCGTCCGCCCCCGCCTCTTTTGCATACGCGGACAGCTCGATTGCTTCGCGCGTTGAATTGGCGCCGGTACCGGCAATTATCGGCACGCGCGCGCGCGCATGCCCGACCGCGGTTTTGATCAACAGATGATGCTCATCGAAATCGACCGTCGGCGATTCGCCCGTCGTGCCGACGACAACGATGCCGTCGGTGCCCTCCTCGATGTGCCAGTCGATAAGTTGCCGAAACGCATCGAGATCCAGGCTGCCGTCTTCGTGCATCGGCGTCACGATTGCGACCATGCTGCCGGTAAGCTTTGTCATCTTTCTGAATTCCCGAAATTACGAGCCATTACTCCGCCCGCCGCCCGCCGCCAAATTCGCGCAAAGATTAACGGGCGATTCTACCGCATTAGGGCAACGCGCTGAACGTCCATCAAACCTTAAAAACCTCTATGGTCATGGGGGCGTGCTGACACACGATTTCCCCAAAAGTTGCAGTCGCGGGCGAATTTCTACGTGACCGGACCGTTGAGCGCGCACATCCGTTGAATCACCGCTGGCCGCGGCGCATCGACGGTGAGATTTTCATACGCGATGACTTCGAGCCGACCGTGCGCGATGTGCAGAAGCTCGCCCGGCTTCAACAGAAATTCAGGGTTGCCTGGCCGGCCATAGCGCTCATTGCCCGCGGCGAACGTTTCATAAATCAGCGCGCCGCCCCGATCGAGGCTTTCCAGCAGATGCTTGAATAACGGGCGATGCAGGTAGTTGACGACCACGATGCCCGCGAACTTTTCGCCTGCATAAGGCCAATCTTCATTCTCGATATCCGCTGCACGGCTGGTTATCCCCGTGATTCCGGCGAGAGCGCTCAGCGCGTTCGCATCGCGATCAACCGCGTCGACCCGATAACCCTGCGCGGCAAACCAGCGCGCGTGCCGTCCGCTGCCGCAGGCCACATCGAGCACGCGCCCGCCGGCGGGAATGAGGGCAGCCCAGCGCTGCACCCAGGCCGACGGCTGGTCGATCGCCGAATGCGCGTCATTTTGCATGCGAAAAGTTTCCGTGAAGTTTGCATTGGATCGAGGCGCTATATTATAAGTTGAGCAGGTCAAGGCCATCCTCCAACCGAATTGAACCGCTGATGCACATCGAAGAGCTCGATATTTACCGCCTGCGCGTGCCGTTGCGCACGCCGTACCGGCTTTCATTCGGACCGGTCGACGCGTTCGATACGGTGCTGATCGAAATGCGCGACCGCCACGGACATCGTGGCATCGGCGAAGCGACTTATCTCACCGGCTATACCGACGAGACCATCGTAGACAGTTGGGCGCTCGTGCAACGGCTCGGCCACGAATATGCAGGGCTCGAGGCCGGCAACATTCTGTTGCGCTTGCAGCCGCATTTCATTCCCGCGCCGTTCACTGCGACGGCGTTCAACACCGCGCTTGAAATGGCCGCCGGCCACCCGCTGCTCAGCGTCGAACAGCCGGTGCGCGCACCGGTGCTCGGCTTGTTGAACGCGAAAGAATCCGCAGCGATCGAAACCGAATCACTGCAACTTTTAGCACGAGGATTCACGACGTTCAAGATCAAGGTTGGATTCGATGCTGCAAAAGATGCCGCGATGGTCAAACGAATTCAGAAGATCGTGAACGGGCGTGCCCGCCTCAGGCTCGATGCGAACCAGGGTTACTCGCGGGATGACGCGTGCCGTTTTGTCAGGTCGCTCGATCCTGAAGGCATAGAATTGTTTGAACAACCGTGCGCCGCCGGCGACTGGGAAGCCGCCTGCGCGGTCGCGCGCATTTCACCCGTCCCGCTGATGCTCGACGAATCGATTTACGGCATCGATGACATACGCCGCGCCGCCGAACTCAACGCCGCGCGCTATATCAAAGTGAAGCTGATGAAACTCGGCGGCCTCGACCGCCTGGCCAGGGCAATCGATACCATACGCGATTGCGGCATGGAGCCCGTGCTCGGCAATGGCGTCGCCTGCGAAATCGGCTGTTGGATGGAAGCTTGCATCGCGCGCGGACGCATCAACAACGCCGGCGAGATGAATGGATTCTTGAAGCCGATGTCGCCACTGTTGGAGCGGCCGCTTAAATTCGATCACGGCGCAATTGTGCTCGAACCCGGCTATCGTCCGGTGCTCAATAGCGCGGCGCTCGCGAGTTGCACACTCGAACGGTTTTCGTTCGGCGCTTAAGCGGTTTCATCAATTCTGCTAGCATTGCAGGCGTTAATCGCCGGAGAGTACCATCATGACAGCCATCCAGAGCAACGCGGCGAAAAGCCGCAGCGTCACCCACGCGATCGAGGTTCATCGATTGAGCGCCGCCGTGGGCGCGGAAATTCGCGGGGTCGATCTCGCGCGCATCGACGAGGCGCAATTCGCCGCCGTCGAAAGCGCGTGGATAAGCCACTCAGCGCTGTTGTTTCGCGGCCAGCACCTCGATCATGACGCGCTGCTCGCGTTCAGCCGCCGTTTCGGCGAACTCGATCCGCCACCGGTGAATGAGAACGGCAAAAAATTCGTCGAGGGCTATCCCGAAATCTACGTCGTATCGAATGTCATCGGCGCTGACGGCACGCCGATCGGCAGTCTCGGCGCCGGCGAAGCGGTGTGGCATACCGACATGTCGTATCTGCCGGAGCCGCCGGATGCATCGCTGCTGTATGCGGTAGAAATTCCACCCGCTGGCGGCGATACCTGGTTATGCGGCATGATCGCCGCGTGTGCGTCGTTGCCGCCGGCGTTGCTCGCGGCGGTAGCGGGGCGCAGCATCAAGCACGATGGCACCTACAATTCCGGCGGTTATCTGCGCGCGGGTCTTGCCGACTCGGACGACCCCGTGCATTCGGTTGGCACGCCGCATCCGATTATTTGCATCCATCCGCCGAGCGGCAAACACACGTTATACCTGGGGCGCAGGCGCAATGCGTATATCGCCGGGTTGCGGCGCGACGAATCGGAAGCGCTGCTCGATGAGTTGTGGGCGCACGCCGCGCGACCCGAACATGCGTTCGCGCACCGCTGGCGCGTCGGCGACGTCTTGATGTGGGACAACCGCACCACCCTGCACCGGCGCGATCCGTTCGACGCGACCGCGCGACGCCTTATGTATCGCACCCAGATTAAAGGCAAAACCAAGCCGCAACGCGCGCTTTAG
This sequence comes from Betaproteobacteria bacterium, assembly GCA_025353085.1. GTDB lineage: Bacteria > Pseudomonadota > Gammaproteobacteria > Burkholderiales > SG8-41 > PALSA-1004. The sequence goes on along the minus strand of JANXRI010000275.1, from coordinate 207 downwards.
CTGCGGCTAAACGACCCTGAAATTCTTGAACTGCCATGGGTCGACGTGATCGACGTCCTCCGGAAATAACCTCCCGCGGTCTTCAAGAGGCGTCCAGTTCGAGTAGGTGCCGACCACATTGCCTAAGTACGGGTTGGCGATCTCGAGCACGCGCTGAAAATCGATGTCGTCGGGATCGCAGATGCCGCGCAACGGATTTTCCATCGC
>JANXRI010000271.1 GCA_025353085.1 Betaproteobacteria bacterium | reverse complement strand
CTCATCGGCGATCAGCAGCTTGGGGTTGCACGACAAGCCGATTGCAATCATCACGCGCTGGCGCATGCCGCCCGAAAACTGATGCGGATACTGATCGAGCCGGCGGTCGGGATCGGGAATGCCGACGAGCTTTAATAGTTCGCGCGCGCGCGCGCGCGCCGCGGTCGCGTTCATGCCCAGATGGATTTGCAAGGGCTCCATAATCTGCAAGCCGATCGTCAACACCGGGTTCAACGAGGTCATCGGCTCCTGGAAGATCATCGCGATATCGCGACCGCGTATCTCGCGCATCTGCTCTTCGGTGGCCTTGATGAGATCACGCCCCTGAAACATCACGCGTCCGCCGACAATGCGGCCAGCGGGTTTCGCGAGCAGGCGCATGATCGCGAGTGACGACACGGATTTGCCGCACCCGGACTCGCCGACGAGCGCGACGACTTCGCCCGCCTTCACTTGATACGAAATCCCTTCGACCGCGCGCACGACGCCGCGCGACGTCACGAAATGGACATGCAGGTCCTCGACCTCCAGCAGCCAGGCGCCAGCGGTCGCGGGATTTACGACTCCTCCTTCAGCGTGCACAACAGCGCTCATCGGCGCGGTGTCCATTTTTTTAGGTCTGCGCAGGCTATGGGCTGCCTGTGTTCCTGTCAAGGACGGCGGTCAACGAAGCCCCGCCGCGGCGTGCTGCTTATTGAGCGTTTCATAATGGATGACAATCGGAACGCTCAATCCCTTGAAGGAGAGGGTGAGAATGGCACTAACCCGCTGTCGCGAATTAGTGAAACATCAATAATCGAGTGCGAGCTCCAGCACGCGCGCAACATGCAGCGCATTGCGTTGCGCGCCGTCGTGAATTTGATGGCGGCAGCTCGTGCCGTCGGCGACGATCAGTGTGTCAGCGGCAGCCGCGCGTACCTTCGGCAACAAACTCGCTTCGGCCATTTTCATCGACACGTCGTAATGGGCGGCCTCATAGCCGAAGCTGCCGGCCATGCCGCAACAACTTGATTCGATGATTTCGACGTCGAGGCCCGGCACGAGCTTCAACGCCTTGTGTACCGCGGGCATTACGTCGAATGCCTTCTGATGGCAATGACCATGCAGCAGCGCTTTATTCTGCGGCAATGATTTCAATTTCAGCTTGAGCCGGCCGGCCTCGGCTTCGCGCGCGATAAATTCTTCAAACAACAGCGCATTGAGTGCGAGAGCTGCGCTGTCGGCGCCGGGCAGCATCGACAGAAATTCATCGCGCAGCCCGAGCAGACACGACGGCTCGAGTCCGACCACCGGCACGCCGCGCGCAATGTATGGCCGCAACGCCGTGATCATGCGCTGCGCTTCGGCGCGCGCTTCGTCGACTAAGCCTGACGCGAGAAACGTGCGGCCGCAGCACAACGGCCGTGCACTGTCGGCTGCACGCGGCAAATGCACGACATATCCGGCGGCGCGCAGCACGGCCAGCGCAGCACGTGCGTTGTCAGGCTCGAAATAATTGTTGAACGTGTCGATCAACAGCACAACTTCCAACGTCTCACGCGCAGCCCCGTTTTCACCTTCCCCCTCAGGGGGAAGGACGGGATGAGGGCGGGTTCCGCTATTCGCGCTATTCTCACCTTCCCCTTCAGGGGGAAGGCCGGGATGGGGGTGAGTACCCATCCCCTCCCCAACCCTCCCCTTGAAGGGGAGGGAGTGATCACTCGCAGCAAACGTGTCGCTTGTCCATTGCGGCAGCGAGCGGCGGGCCGAAAACCCGAGCAATTTCTCCGACAGCAGCGCCAAGCCAGGTACTGTGTCGCGCAGATTCGCCAGCCACGCGAAACGCGCCGCCCACGGTGCATAGCGCGGCAAATAAGCAACGAGACGATCCCTGAACCGTAAACCATGCTGCCGGCGATAGTGGTGCAGAAACTCGATTTTCATTTTCGCCATGTCGACGCCGGTCGGGCATTCGCGCGTGCAGCCCTTGCACGACACGCACAATTCCATGGTTTCGTACATCGCTTGCGAAACGAAGGCATCCTCGCCGGGTTGCGTCGGCAACTGGCCCGACAAGGCGAGCCGCAGCGTGTTGGCGCGGCCCCGCGTCAGATGCTGCTCCTCGCCGGTCGCGCGAAACGACGGGCACATCGTACCGGCATCAAACTTGCGGCAATGGCCGTTGTTGTTGCACATCTCGATGGCTTTGGCAAAACCGTCGCCGCGATGATCCGCCCCGCTCGCGTGCTCTGACCAGTCGAGTGCGGTGGCGATTTTCCGCGCCGAATAACCAGGCTTGAAACGAAACAGCGAGCGGTCGTCCATTTTGGACGGGCGCACGATCTTGCCGGGGTTCATCAGCGCGCGCGGATCGAAAATATCCTTGATTTCCTCGAACGCGTGCGTGATGCGCGGGCCGAACATCGGCGCAATCCATTCCGACCGCACCAGCCCGTCGCCGTGCTCGCCCGAATAGGCGCCTTTGTATTCGCGCACGAGTGCGGCAGCTTCTTCGGCGATTGCGCGCATTTTGCCCGCGCCGTCTTCGCGCATATTAAGGATGGGCCGCACGTGCAGGCACCCGACCGATGCATGCGCGTACCAAGTCCCGCGCGTGCCGTGTTTTTCGAACACGCGCGTGAGCCGCTCGGTATATTCGGCCAGATGCTCGAGCGGCACCGCGCAGTCCTCGATGAACGAGACCGGCTTGCCGTCGCCTTTCATCGACATCATGATGTTGAGCCCGGCTTTGCGCACTTCCCAAAATTCGCGCTGCAGCGCGGCGTCGGTTATTTCGACCACGCCGCCGGGCAGTCCCAGTTCACCCATC
>JANXRI010000223.1 GCA_025353085.1 Betaproteobacteria bacterium | reverse complement strand
GACCCAGCAATCGTCGCGGTTCTGCAGAATTCTCAGAAGCGCCTGGAAACCCGGGCCATCGACGCTGTCCTGCCCGCCGCGCACGCAGCCCAGATGATCGAACACTAACGCCGAGGGCACTTTCATCAGTTTCGCTTCGAGCGGTGCAATCTCCGCGTTCTTGCCAACGTGCAATTGCAGATGCCAGCCCAGCGGCGCGATTTTTGCGGCAATCGTGTCGAGCAGATCGGTGCCGCCGTAACCTTTCACATGCGTGGAGAGCCGCGCGCCGCGCATGCCGCGATCGTTGAGGCGGGCTAACTCATTCGCCGAAACGTCGGGGCGGACGCCGGCCACGCCGCGCGCGCGGTCCTGGCCGAGTTGCTCGATGATGTCGAGCGAAAGCGAGTTGTCGAAGCCGTACACGCTCGCGTTGACCTGTACCGTGCGCGTGAGTCCGACCGCTTTGCACATTGCAAGATAGCGTTCGAGCGGCAGGTACGGCGGCGTGTAACTGCGATTTTCGGAGAGCGGATACTTCTTCGGGTCTTCGAACACATGGCAGTGGCAATCGGTGCTGCCGGCGGGAAGCTGATGGCGCGGCTTGCGCGGGTTCGGATGCGGGCCTATGCAGGTGGGGGCGGTGGACATTATTCAATACCTCTTTCGAAAAGCTTATGGCCGCAGATGAACGCAGATAGTTAAAAAGCAAGGAGATACGAAAGAAGTATTTGCGTGTATCCGCGGCTACCAATGATTTAATTATTTCACCATTCCGAGATCGGTCAGGATAACCCGCGCTTCTTCATACTGCGCTTTCAGATATTTTGCGGTCTCGCTGCTGTTGCGGTAGACGTTTTCGATCTGGCTTTGCTCGAGATCTTTTTTCCATGTCTCGGTTTTAACGAGCTTGCCGAGTACGTCGTCCCAGTATGCGATTTGCGCGCGCGACATGCCGCGCGGCCCGATCACGCCGCGCCACACTTCATGCGTACTGTCGACGCCCAACTCTTTCCACGTCGGCACGTTGGCGAGTTCGCCATGCGCGCGCGTCGGCGCCGTCAGAGCGAGCACGCGGAGTTTGCCGGCCTGCACGTGTTGCAAGAGGCCTGACGGCGGCGTCGACGCGAGATCGATATGCCCGCCGAGCAGTGCGGTGATGCCGTCGCCCGCTGAATTGAATGCAACGGTTTTCAGTTTTTTGATATCGACGCCCGCGGCCTTCATCGCGAGCGCATATGCGAGATGCCCTGAATTGCCGAGCGAAGTGCCGATGGATACGCTCAACGCTGACGGATCTTTCTTCAGCCGCTCAATGAGATCCTTGCCGGTCTTGAGCGGCGAATCGGCTCGCACGGCGACACCTTCGTACTCGATGCCGAGGATGGCCAATCCGGTGAAATCGGTATACGGCAGCGCGCTCTTGCCGGTGATCTGGTTACTGAGCATCGTCGGCGCATTGATCATCAACGTACTGCCGCCGGTACGCTGCGCGAGAGTAGCAAGTGCCACGGTGCCGCCACCGCCGGGCTTGTTCTCGACTGACACTGGCACGTCGACGAGTCGTGACTCCTGCAAAACTTTTTGCATCATGCGCCCCATGCGGTCCTGCGGGCCGCCGGGCGAAGTGCCAATAATGATTTCGACGGATTTTTCAGGCTTCCAGGCCGGCTGCGCATGGGCGGTAACGCTGGCGATGCATGCAAATATCCCGGCGCCAATGCAGCGCGCGATCAAGCCGATAAAAAATTCAGACATTGTTTTCTCCGGTCCGGCGACGGGCAGGTTGATCGCCTCGGGGGGGGGCGGGATCTATTTTGAGGCGACCGTCAGCGTATCATACGAAGGAGCGCAGTCGAATTGGCGAACCCGATCAATCCGCCTTCGCAGGTTATAATTTTCGCCGCGATCAATTTCGCCATCATCAATTTGAGGGGATACCGCTATGGGCAGCATGATTCAACTGACGGCCGCTGACGGCCACAAATTTTCCGCCTATCGCGCTGAGCCAAAAGGCCAGCCGAAGGGGGCGCTCGTTGTCGTGATGGAAATCTTCGGCGTGAACAGTCACATCAAAAAGGTTACCGATGAATACGCGGCAGATGGCTACCTCGCGATTGCGCCTGCGTTGTTCGACCGCGTGCAGCCGGGGCTCGACATCGGCTACACCCCGGCGGATATTGAAACCGGGCGCGGCCTCATGCAGAAAATGAAAATGGACGACGCTTTGAAAGACGTCACTGTCGCAATGCAGAACGTCGCTTCGGCCGGCAAGACCGGCATCGTCGGTTATTGCTGGGGCGGCACGGTGGCGTGGAAAGCGGCGTGCAATCTGGCCGGTCTCGCCTGCGCAGTGCCTTATTATGGCGGCGGTGTGCCAGGCCTGATTGGCGAGCAGCCGAAATGTCCGGTCATGTTTCAGTGGGGCGAGACCGATCAATCGATTCCGCTCGATAAGGCCAAAGAAGTCGCCGCAACGCATAAAGACCAGACCCATTATTTTTATCCTGCCGGCCATGGTTTCAATTGCGATCAGCGCGGGTCGTATCACGCCGAGAGTTCGCAGCTTGCACGCAAGCGCACGCTCGAGTTTCTCGTTAAGCACGTCGGTTAAATCCGTTTTTCACCCGTCACCAGGAAAGACCGAGTCATGCGACCTTTTGAAGGCATCAAGATACTCGACTGCACGCACGTGCTGGCCGGCCCGTTCGCCGCTTATCAACTCGCGGTACTAGGCGCAGACGTAATCAAGGTCGAAGACCCGAATGAGCCAGACCAAAGCCGGGAATCGGGCGCTGATATGGCGCTCAACAAGACGCGCATGGGCACCGGCTTTCTCACGCAGGGCTCGAACAAACGCTCGATCGCGTTGAATCTTAAAACAGAAGGCGGACGCGAAGCGTTCAAGCGGCTGGTCAAAGACTGGGCCGACGTCGTCGTCGAAAACTATCGGCCGGGCGCGTTCAAGGCGCTGGGTCTCGGCTACGACGAATTGTCGAAATTAAAACCGAAGCTCGTCTATGCGTCGATGACCGCGTACGGGCAGGACGGCCCGCGCGGCAAGCA
>JANXRI010000215.1 GCA_025353085.1 Betaproteobacteria bacterium | reverse complement strand
CTTGAAAACCGGCAGGGTCGCAAGATCCTCGTGAGTTCGAATCTCACACCTTCCGCCAGTTTGACATCCGGACACGTCCAAGTTTGTCCAAAAGTTTTTTATATTTTCATTTTTCCCTATGTAAAATCGTCTCGCGGTGTTCAGGCCGGTCCAATTGCATCCGGCTCAAGTGTGTGGTAAATAGTGTGGTAATAAAACACCGATCAAAAGTTACCACACTATGGCTATACTCAATATTCTCAGCGATGCGGCGTGCAAGAACGCTACAACGAATGGCAATAAAATCCGCAAGTTACATGACGGCGGCGGTCTTTACCTGTGGATTTATGCCGACGGCCGGAAGTATTGGCGCCTTCGCTACATGCTTGCTGGTTCCGAGAAATCTTTATCGCTAGGGGTTTATCCTGAAATCGCGCTCAAGAAGGCTCGCATGCGGCGTGATGCCGAGCGACGACACCTAGACAATAATCTGGATCCCGCCGTTGAGCGTCAGGCTGACAAGGTGCGCAAACTTGTCGCTACTGGAAACTCGTTCGAGGCCGTCGCACGAGAGTGGTGCGAAAAGCAGGCGAAAACGTGGGTAAAGGGGCATTCTGATGACGTTATGCGGAGGTTGAAAGGCAATGCCTTCGCCAAGATCGGGCACCGGCCCATTTCGCAGATTGATGCGCCAGAGCTGCTAAATGCGGTAATTCGACCGATCGAGGACCGTGGCGCCTATGATCTTGCGCACCGAGTGTTGCAAGTCTGCGGGCAGGTGTTCCGGTATGGGATCGCGACCGGACGATGCTCGCGCAATCTCGCCGCTGATTTACGTGGCGCCGTCACGCCCCATAAGAAAAAGCACCAAGCCGCAGTTCGCCCTGAAGACTTCCCGAACCTGCTACTTGCCATTGCCGATTACGAGAAGATCGGAGACAAACAAACGCGACTTGCACTCGAATTGCTCGCGTTGACGTTCACGCGGACGAATGAGCTTATTGGTGCAATGTGGAGCGAATTCGACATGGACGCCGGTATATGGGTCGTGCCGGCAGAGAGAATGAAGATGAAGACGGAACACCTTGTGCCGCTCTCACCGCAGGCGGCGGCAATTCTTTCCGAACTCAAGGAAATCGGTGGCGGGAGCCGCTTTGTTTTCCCCGGGCGCAATCGTGATAAACCGATAAGCAATAACACGCTGCTGTTTGCGCTCTACCGTCTGGGCTACAAGGGCAAGATGACAGGGCATGGTTTCCGGGCGGTCGCAAGTACCATGCTGAATGAAATGGGAAAGTTTCGCCCTGATGTGATTGAGCGGCAGCTCGCGCACTCCGAACGAAACGAGGTGCGCGGAGCGTATAACCGCGCCGAGTATTTGCCGGAGCGCAAGAAAATGATGCAGGCTTGGGCGAAGCACGTTGAGACATTGCGCCAGCGCGCGAAGGTCACTGCCGGACGCACCAGCGAGAATCGTTGAACAATTAATTCAACTTTCGGTTATTACCAGTTCTGATAATATGATTCCCAAGCCAGTGAGTTGGCTGGGCAATCATGAGCGAACGACTGAAAATCACACGCGGTAGCGGCAATGTATTCCGCGATATTGGCTTTGCACCTGAGAAGGCGGAAAGCCTCAAGCTGCGCGCCGACTTGATGATGCGCATCGAGGATTACTACAAGAAAAGCGGCTCGACACAGGCGACGACGGCCACGACGCTCGGACTGACCACGCCGCGATTCAACGCGCTGCTAAAGGGCAAGATCAATCTATTCAGCCTTGATGCGCTGGTTAATATCGCTGTGCGCGCCGGGTTGAGGATTGAATTGCGTGTGAAGAGAGCTGTATGACGAACAGCTGCGCCTGGATCGGCCAACCGAATACCGGCTCATGCTATCCGGTTGAATCAAAATTTTGCATAAGGGTTTGAAGGCGGCGCAAATATGCTATCCGGGCTTGGCGGCACTCTCACCGATTATCAGCGTTGCGCATTGTTTGAAGTCGCCCCTTTTTGGACACGCAACAGTTCCCCGGAACAATTGCGAAAAATTGTAGGCGAAATTCTTAGCTGCTTTGAATATTGGAAGGTGAGCCACGCTGATAGCGCTGGCCAGGTCAAGGTATTCCACCCACTCACGATTGATCAACTTTTATCTCACCCCGACGGTAAGTTGAAACCCGCAAAAGGTGTTGCGCCGTGGCATTGTGCAGGCCCGTTTGTCCAGAACGAAATCGACCTGGCCTTCAAATTATGGCTTGATTCCGACGCACCGTTTGATACGGTTCTAAACAATTATGGTACTTGCCAGGTGTTTGCGCTTTGCGGTGGGCTGGCTATACGAAGGAAAGATGTCGAAGCTGATTCGCTCATCCGATTAAACGGATTTCTAAGTGAGCAACTGGTGGTATATGCCGACATGGCAAGTGAATGGATAATAAAAAACAGCAAATCGTCCGAGCAGCGCCGCCGTCAAGATGAGGGACTGAAAACTGCACGGGAAATCAGCGCGCAAAAACGAAGTGAAAAGGCAAAGCAACAGCGTGAAAATATACGCCGCATGGCATTCGAGTATTTCCAAAGCCGTCCGGCGGATAATGTTGAAGCTGCGATTGCGCACATACGTAAATATGTGCGGCTTGCACCCGCCACTATCTTGGCCACAATTAAGGGTAGTGACCAGCCCTGTGCATTATGAATGTCCGGTAAGTACTCCTTAGCTGCCGTGCTAGACTTATTTCGCCAACGTCTCTTTCGGCCGAAATGCCGCCGTACAAGTGAACTTCCGCGACCGTCCACTCCTCGGCCAATGCCGCCGGTAACTCAGCGCGACAAAGGTGGCCGGCGGATTATATGCGGATCACTCGTGTGACTCGAAGTCCTTCATCTTGATTCGCTTGCATCCCAGGCGGGGATGCCAAGCGTCCACAAGACCATCGCGTCTTTCGCCGGGTATTGCGTAGATGAAGTTCACGGACAGATTACCGACCTCGTAAAACCCGGTGGCGAACGCGCATTTGTCGCCAAGCATTGCCACGTGGACGTCGGAGCCGCCGGCCATGTTGGCGGGGCCGCCAGACGGAGTCGGGCCGAATCCGAGGTACACGTGGTCATGTGCTTTCCCGTCGAGGATTGCCCGGGCGAAAGGCTCAATCTCGATTCGGATGCCGCCTTCAACGATCTGGCATCCGAAAAGCTTGAGGAAATATAAATGGACGTTCAGCATGGCCGCGCGTGAGTTGTAGGGGAAGATTCGGCTCGGTCGCAAGTAAATTCCGGGAGTAATCGCCGGCACGCGCGCGCGCA